>DAOKZM010000447.1:0-3032 GCA_035325665.1 Thermomicrobiales bacterium
GGCGAGTCGGTGGCGGCTAGCCTACGCTACGCCGCGGCCGCGGCGGCGGTGAAGGTGACGGGCGAGGGCGTCACCGCGGTGCCGGGCTACAAGCAGGTCACGGCGCTGATCGAACGCCATCGGAGCTAGCTTCCTCACCCCGGACAGGACGCCATGTACCAGGACACCATCGCCGCGATCGCGACTCCCCAGGGCGAAGGAGGACTCGGCATCGTCCGGCTCTCCGGGCCGGACGCTGGCCGGATCGCCGCCGCGCTCTTCCGCCGCGGCCGGCGCGGGACGCCCGTTGTGCTAGAAGAGCTGGTCAGCCACACGCTGACCTACGGCACGATCGTCGATCCCGCCGATGGTCGGGTGGTGGACGAGGTGATGCTGGTCCGGATGGCCCCGCCGCGCACCTACACCCGCGAGGAGGTGGTAGAGATCAGCTGCCACGGCGGCTACCTGCCGGTGCGCCAGGTGCTCGACCTATGCCTCGCTCAGGGCGCCAGGCTGGCGACGCCGGGCGAGTTCACCTTGCGGGCGTTCCTCAACGGCCGGATCGACCTGAGCCAGGCCGAGGCGGTCGCCGGGGTGATCGCGGCGCGGGCCCCGGGCTCGCTCGCCCTGGCCGTCGCCGAGCTGCGCGGCCAGCTGGCGGAGCGGCTGCGTCCCGCCCGCGATACGTTGGTCGAGACCCTCGCCTACCTCGACGCGGCGGCCGACTTCCCCGACGACGAGATCCCAGCCCTCGACCTCGACCCGGCCCTCGCCCGCGCTCACGCGCAGCTCACAGAGGTCATCGACGCGGCGGTTCGCCATTGTGGGCCGGCCAAACGCCGGCAAGTCCAGCCTGCTCAACCGGCTGCTCGGATCCGATCGGGCGATCGTCACCGAGATCGCCGGGACCACTCGCGATGTCATCGCCGAGACGATCAACCTGCGCGGCATCCCGGCGACGGTGCTCGACACGGCCGGCATCGCCGAGAGCGAGGACGTCATCGAGCAGATCGGCATCGCCCGGTCGCGTGAGGCGCTGGCCTCCAGCGGCGTCGCCCTCTTCGTCATCGACCGCTCGCGGCCGGGCAACGCCGACGACCGCGAGGTAGCCGGACTGCTTGCCGAGCGGCTGAGCGACGGCGGGGTGGTCGTCGCCCTGAACAAGCGCGACCTGCCGCCAGCTGCCGGCCACGACGCGACGCTGACGTTGCTACCCGGCGTCCCTGCCATCGAGATCTCGACCCGCACCGGCGAAGGGGTCAATGACCTACTGGACGCGCTCCACGCGCTGATCACCCAACAGGCTGGTCAGGCTGGTGAGCCAGCACTGGCGACCGTCCGCCAGCTCGACGCTCTGCGCCGCGCCCGCGGGCACGTCGACGCGGCGTTGACCGCGCGAGCGGCCGGCGTCCCGCTCGACCTGCTCGCGATCGACCTTCGCGCCGCCCTTCACGCCGTCGGCGAGGTCACCGGCGAAGCGGTCGACGAGGCGGTCCTGGACGAGATCTTCAGCCGGTTTTGCATCGGTAAGTAGGGGACGGGGGCGAGGCCCCCTCTACCGAAACACCCGCAACACCTCCCCGGCCCGTGGGATGGCGAGGTAGTGGCCCTCGCGGGAGAGGAAGGTTGCGCGACAGTTGGGGAGTGCGGCGGCGACGTCGCGGCCGGTGGCGACGGGCACAATGGTGTCGGCCTCGCCGTGCCAGAGATCAACCGGGGTGGTGATGTCGATCAACGAGAAGGCGGGCGGGGCGAGGAGAGCGAGCGCATCGTCGCGAAGGCCGCGGCCGCCCTGGCCGAACGCCTCGCGGGCATCGTGGACCGAGAGGTCGTGGATAGCGGGGCGGTCGACGATCGCGCGGTCGCAGGCCGGCAGGGTGCGGAAGGCGAGATCGACTGCCAGTGGACCGTTCACTCCGACGAAGCGCGCCGCGGCGTCAAAGCCGGGAACGAAGAGCCACGGCACGCGCAGGCCGAGCGATGTGGTCTGTCGGATCAGAAAGGTCGAACCCATCGAGCCGGGGGCGAGCGCGCTGACGAGCGCCACCCACGATACGCGCTCGCCAACCAGAGCCGCCGCGGCAAGCGCGTACGGCCCGCCGCCCGAGACACCGAGCACGCCGAAGCGGTCGATCCCGAGTGCGTCGGCAAGGCGGGCAACGTCCGCGACGGGTGAGCCGAGCGACGGCCCGCCGATGGGGTCAGACAGCCCGACGCCCGGACGCTCCGGCGCGATGAGCCGGACGCCGAGCGACCGGGCGGCCGCGTCGTAGCGGGCGGTCTGAATGCGTGAGCCAGGCCAGCCGTGGAACGAGACGACCGGCGTGCTGGTCGGGTCGCCGTACTCAGCGTAGCCGAGCAGCCGGCCGCCCGGGAACGTCATCGCCCGTCCGTCGTTCACGGCCAGCGGAACGACAGGCCGCGCAACGGAGGATCGCGCTCAATGCCGCGGCCGAGAACGAGGACGCGGAAGCGGCCCAGCCCGCGCGGGTCGAGCAGGTGCATCACCGTCTCACGCGCCCGGATGTACTCCACCGGGTCGGTATTCCGCTGCATGCGTATCAGTAGGTCATCGACGCCGAGACCGGCGACGAAGTTGGCCTGCGTCGTCAGTCCAAGCACGTCGCAGCCGGTCTCCTCGGCGGCGCGGGCGACGGCGCTGAAGTCGACGTGGGCGGTGATGTCCTGTCGCCCGACGCGGTCAAACGGGTCATCCCCGGCAATCTGCTCCCAATACGTCCGCAGCAGGCCGTCGCGCCGCTCGACCGGATCATAGCGCTCGGCGGCCTCGTAGCCGTAGTCGATCAGGATCGCGTAGCCGCGCTTGATCTCCCGGCAGGCGCGGGCGGTCCAATCCGCGGCGGCCGGCGAGACCTCCAGCCGCTGCCCCTCGACGAGCGGTAGCCCGGCCAGCGGCTCGGCAAGGCGCGCGTCCGACAGCGGTCCCAGCTCCTCGGCGAACCAGCCTTCGCGCCAGGTGGCGTACGCCTCGGCCAGCTCGCCGTCGCGGACGACCAGCCGGTGGACCGGCAGCGCGTCGAGTAGCTCGTTGG
>DAOKZM010000448.1:0-244 GCA_035325665.1 Thermomicrobiales bacterium
CGAGGGCTCCTCGGCGATACCGTGCCAATGCGGCTGCTTCGAATCACTCAGACCCAGCCCGATCTGGACTGCTACGTCGAGTGGCCAACGAATGACGGGGTCACGGTCTACTCGTCAAACGAACTCAATTGCGGTGTTCGCCAGTCTATCACGAGCGATGGGCTAGGCGGTGCTGTTCTGGGACGAGCGCGGGTCCCGTATCTTCGGGCTTCGGCGGCCTCTGGTCGTTGGACGGGCGGCAGGG
>DAOKZM010000448.1:254-3017 GCA_035325665.1 Thermomicrobiales bacterium
CCCCGGCCTATCACGTCCCTGGCGATCGACCGGATCAGCCGGCGGGCTCCGGGACGAGAGAGCCGGTGGCGCGGTCGTCGGTCGGCTCGGCGCCGAGGTCACCCTCGACCCGCTTCAGCAGGACCGCATTGGTCGCGACAATGATCGACGAGATGCTCATCAGCAGCGCCGACCACTCGGGCCGGAGCATGATGCCCCAGTTGGGGTAGAACACTCCGGCCGCGACCGGAATGGCGAGGACGTTGTAGACGCTGGCCCAGGCGAGATTCTGCTTCATCTTGCGGACCGTCGCCTTCGACAGTTCGATCGCCCGCAGGACGTCCTCCGGGTCGCTGCGCATCAGCACAACCCGCGCCGTCTCGATCGCCACATCGGTGCCGGCCCCAATAGCGATGCCGATATCGGCGGTCGCTAGCGACGGGGGGTCGTTCACGCCGTCACCGACCATCGCGACGCGCTTGCCTTCGGCCTGCAGCCGCTCGACGTAGCTCGCCTTCTCGCCCGGCAGGACATCGGCATAGACCCGCTCGATACCCAGCTCTCGGGCGACCGCGCTGGCGGTCCGCTCGTTGTCGCCCGTCAGCATCACGACGTCGATGCCCTCCTCTTGGAGGGCGCGCACCGTCCGTCGCGCGGTCGGCTTAATCGTGTCGGCAACCGCGATGACACCGGCCAAGGCGCCATCTACCGCGACATACGTCGGAGTCTTGCCGTCGCCGGCCAGCGCCGCGACCAGCTCTGTGACGGCAACGACACCGACATCCTGACGCGCCATCAGCCGCGCGTTGCCGATCGCCACGGCTCGCCCGTCGACGGTGGCGACAACTCCCTCGCCCGCGATCGCCTCGAACGACTCCGCCTCACTGGCTAGCCCAGCAGCCTCAGCCGCCGCGACGATCGCCTGCCCGAGTGGGTGCTCGCTGCCGCGCTCCGCCGCGGAGGCCAGCCGCAGCAAGTCGTCGCGGTCCCAGCCGTCGAGCGTGACGACATCGGTCAGGCTTGGCTTGCCCTTGGTCAGCGTGCCGGTCTTGTCGAAGATCACCGCGTCGACAGCGGCGATGCCCTCCAGCGTCTCGGCGTCCTTGATCAGGATGTTGTGCCGCGCGCCGATCCCGGTGCCGACCGCGACCGCCGTCGGCGTCGCCAGCCCGAGCGCGTCGGGGCAGGCGATGACGACGGCCGAGATGGCGAACGTCATCGCCGTGATTGCCGAGACGTCGCCAAAGAAATACCAGATCACGAACGTCAGAATGCCGGAGCCGACGGCGAGAATCACCAGGTACTGCGCCGCCTTGTCGGCCAGACGCTGACCTGGCGCCTTGCTGGACTGTGCCTGCTCGACCAGCGTGACGATCTGCGCTAGCGCCGTGTCGCTGCCGACTTTCGTCGCCCGGAACGTCACGCTCCCGCTGCGGTTGATCGAGCCGCCCGTAACCGGATCACCCGGTTGCTTGTCGATCGGAACGCTCTCGCCGGTGACGAGCGATTCGTCGATCGACGTCGTGCCGGCCTCGATCACCCCGTCGACCGGGACCTTGTCACCCGGCCGCAATCGGACGAGGTCGTCCACGACGATCTCGGAGGGCGCCAGCTCGATCTCCTGACCGTCACGGACGACGGTTGCCGTGGGCGGCACGAGGTCGAACAGCGCGCGCAGCGCGTCGACCGTGCCCCGGCGGCTCTTCATCTCCATCCAGTGGCCGAAGAGGACGAACGTGACGAGCATGGCGGCCGCCTCGTAAAACGACTCGTCTTCGCCGAGCACCGTCAGCAGAATCGAAAAGATGTAGGCCGCCAGCACGCCGGTCGCGATCAGGACGCTCATGTTGAGCGCGCGGTGCTTGAGCGAGTAGTACGCCCCGCTGATGAAGATCCAGCCGGCCCAGAGCACCACCGGGGTCGTCAGTGCCAGAAGGATCCAGTTCTTCGGCCCCGGCAGGTCGATGCCGAACAGGCTCTCGCCGAGCGGCGAGTAGAGGATGATCGGAATCGTCAGCAGCAACGCGACGAAGAAGCGGTTACGCATGTCCCGCTCCATGTCCGCCGCCATCGCCGGGTCACTCATGTCGTGCGCGCCGTGGGCGCCGTGCCCAGCGTGCGCCTCGTGTGCTTCATGGCCGCTAGGCGCCGCTTCGGGGGACGCCGACGGCATCGCGTGGCCCGCGTGCGCGGCATGGTCGTGCGCGGCAGGAGCGGCGCGCGGGGCGGTCGTGCCGTGGTGATCGTGTCGCTCGTGTCGGAGCGCCTCATGCTCGTATTGCATGCGGTCTTGTGTCGTCCCCATAGTGATCGCTGCGGTATCGACGCGGTGCCCGATTTGAGCGAGCTGTGGAGTCTCCCCGGCACAGCAGAGGCCGGCTTCGTGGACGAGCCGCCTGATCTCCGCCTCACCAACGGCCGGGTCGGCGGCCGTCGCCGTCACGACGCCAGCGCGGTAGTCCACCCGCGCCCCCTGGATGGTCGACGTTGCGTCGAGGCTGCGCTGCAGCTCCTCGGCGCAGCAGACGCACGGCAGGTCGGCGAGCGGGACGGATATCTTTGAGGCCATCAGCAGCTCACCCCTCTCCAGCAGACACAGTCACTGTAATATACCCCTCAGGGGTATATTACAGTGACTGTCAAGGAAAGCATTGAGCCACAGCGGCTGATGGCCTCATAGTCCTAGCGGCGTGGCCTGATCCGGCGAATAGCCCGAACGCACGATCAGTCGCTCGGGATTAGTGTCAACGATGACGGATCCGTCGGGGTCGCGACGCATCGGCA
>DAOKZM010000449.1:0-1467 GCA_035325665.1 Thermomicrobiales bacterium
ACGCCGAGAACCGCTACGCCTCGGACATCTGGCTGGTCGAGGCCGGCGGCGGCACGCCGCGCCACCTGACGGCCGGCGACAGCCGCGACGCCAGTCCCCGCTGGCTGCCGGACGGAGACAGGCTGGTCTACGTCTCCGACCGTTCCGGCGCGCCACAGCTCTATCTGCTCGACCTGCGCGGCGGCGAGCCGCGCAAGGTCACGAGCTTCGGACGCGGCGTCTCGTCGCCGGTCGTCTCGCCGCTCGGGCGGCGCGTCGCCGTCCTCAGCAGCGAGGGGAACGGTATGCCCGACAGCGAGCTGAACGCGCCGGGCGGCACGATCCGCCACGTCAAGCGGCTGCAGTACCGCTTCGACGAGGCGCAGTACATCGATGACCGCTTCAGCCAGGTCTGGGTGGTGGACATCGAGACCGGCGACGCGGCGCGGGTCACCGGGGCGGACGCCAGCGCCGGCACCCCGGCCTGGTCGCCGGACGGCAGCCGGATCGCCTTTGCCAGTAACCGCCAGGACGAGGCCAACGCCACCTTCCGCTCGCAGCTCTACGTCGTCGACGCCAGCGGGTCGCTAGCCGAGGGCGAGGCGGACGACGCCGTCCCGGTCAGCGACGGCTCGGCGATCGCGGCCGGGCCGGCCTGGTCGCCGGACGGCACGTCGATCGCCTTCATCGGCCGGCGGCCGGAGGCGCGGGCGGGCGGCAACGCCGATGTCTACCTGGCGTCGCCGGACGGTGCGGGCGCGCTGCGCTGCCTGACCGAGGGGTTCGACCGCAGCCCGGCGACCGGCTCGTTCAGCGACACTTGGTCGCCGCGCGACCACACCCCGCTGATCTGGACATCTGACGGCAGCGGCGTGCTCTTCATCGCGAGCGACATGGGGCGAGTGAATGTCTTCCGCGCTGCCGCCGACGGCAGCGGTATCGAGAAGGTCGTCGAAGACGACCGGACGATCGGCTACGTCTCGCAGGCACGCGACGGGCGGCTCGCCTTCGCCGCCGCGACGTTCACCAACCCGTGCGACCTCTATACCTGCGCCGCCGACGGAGGCGAGGAGCAGCGGCTGACCGAGCTGAACGGCACGCTGCTGGGGCAGGTCGCGATCCAGGAGCCGGAGTACCGCCCGTTCACCGCGTTCGACGACCGCTTCGAGGTGGACGCCTGGCTCATCCGGCCAGCCGGTTACGACCCGGCCAAGCGCTACCCGCTCGTCCAGATCATCCACGGCGGACCGCATTCGATCTTCGGCCACACCTTCTTCTTCGACATGCAGCAGTGGGCCGGGGCCGGCTGGAACGTCCTGTTCGTCAACCCGCGGGCCAGCCAGGGCTACGGCGAGGCGTTCGCCACGGCCAACATCGGCGACTGGGGCGGAGCCGATTGGCAGGAGCAGGAGCAGGCGCTCGACCTGGCGATCGAGAGCGGCGGGGTGGACGCCGAGCGACTGGCGGTGACCGGCCTGTCCTACGGCG
>DAOKZM010000449.1:1477-3012 GCA_035325665.1 Thermomicrobiales bacterium
TGACCAACTGGATCGTCGGCCAGACCGACCGCTACAAGGTCGCGGTCAGCGAGAACAGCATCTGCAACCTCGTCTCGTTCTTCACGACCTCCGACATCGGCTGGTATTGGCTGGAGCCGGAGATGGAGAAGCCGGTCTGGGAGAACCTCGACTGGTACATGGAGCACTCGCCGCTCCACTACGTCCGGCAGATGAAGACGCCGATGCTCTTCCTGCAGGCCGAGACCGACTGGCGCTGTCCGGTCGAGCAGGGCGAGCAGCTCTACACGGCGCTCCGCGCCCGCGGCGTGCCGACCGAGATGGCGCGCTTCCCCGGCGAGAGCCACGTCCAGCTCAGCATCGGCAAGCCCCGCACCCGCCTCGTCCGCCGGCAGGTGACGATGGACTGGCTACGGCGCTATCTGGAGGATTGAGGGGCAGTTGCGGCCAGAGGAGCAGACGCCGTGGTCGGCTTGGTAACCCTGCGATCCAGCGTCGCCGACTACAGTTGTCCTATCGGATCGACAGCCTCTCAAGTGTCCTGTCATCCTGAGCGCGCACGCGAAGGATCTCCCCCAGCTTGATGCGGTCGAGCGAAGGGGAGATTCCTCGTTGCGCGGGCGCCCTCCGGGCAGTGAATGACAGCAAACGTGAGACGCTGCCGGACGACGCAATCGACGGATCCGGCATCACTGACCTGATGGTTGCCAGGAGGAGAACGTGAGCACGATCGAAGACCCAATCCCCAGCTTCGCGACCCGCTGGGTCAACCTGGCCCAGCCGCGTCTCGGCGCCGAGGTCGTCTCGGCGACCGACGAGTTCTTCGCCTCGAAGGACCGGCTGATCCAGGCCGAGCCGCCAGTGTTCGTCCCCGGAAAGTTCGACGACCACGGCAAGTGGATGGACGGCTGGGAGACGCGCCGCAAGCGCGTCGAGGGCTACGACCACTGCGTCGTCCGGCTCGGCCGGCCGGCCGAGGTCTACGGCGTCGACATCGACACGTCGTACTTCACCGGCAACTTCCCGCCGGCCGCGTCGATCGACGCCCGCCACGACGGCGACTGGGTCGAGATCGTCCCGGCGACGACGCTCGGCGGCAACGCCCACCACTTCGTCGCCGTCGAGCGCCAGGGCCCCTGGCGAGAGCTGCGGCTGAACATCTATCCGGATGGCGGCGTGGCGCGGCTGCGGGTCCACGGCCGCTTCGTCTTCGACCGCGCCGAGGCGGATGGTCTGGTCGAACTATCCGGACTTCTTCAGGGCGCGCGGCCGGTCGCCTGGAGCGACGCGCACTACGGCTGGCCGGGGAAGGTCTTCCTGCCCGATAAGGGCGTCAATATGGGGGACGGCTGGGAGACGAGCCGCCGCCGCGTGCCTGGCAACGAGTGGCTGATCGTCGAGCTCGGTCACCCCGGCGCGATCCGCCAGATCGAGATCGACACGAGCCACAACAAGGGCAACTACCCGGACCGCGTCCTGATCCAGGCCGCGAGCGTCGCGAACGCTACCGACCAGTCGATCGTCACCCAGAGCATGTTCTGGACGGTGCTGCTGCC
>DAOKZM010000450.1:0-3006 GCA_035325665.1 Thermomicrobiales bacterium
CGAGGAAGACGTAGAGGTCGAGGTCGTCGTCGCCGTCCGTGTAGTCGTCGAACAGCGAGAACCGCGCGTACTTCGTCCCCGCCGGAAGCACGACCGGATGGACGGTGATGCCGACCTTGCCGGGGCCGAGACCCACGGTGATGTCGTTGTCCGGATCGTCGAGGACAGTCCCCGGCGCCTTCGTCGCCGCGAACATCCCGTGCGCCCGCGCCTCGTAGGCGCCGGTATAGCCGAAGCCCACGGCGAACGATGCTGAGCCGCTTGTGCCGGCGGCGGAGATCTCCGCGGGCGCCGCCAACGCGACCGGCTGGACGACCAGCGGGCTACGGACGCTGCGCGCTCCGTCGCTCCAGGTCAGCGACCCGTTGGCATAGGCATTGAGCGCAGCCGTGGTGACGGTGAACGTGACGGTGTACGTCGCCGACTGCCCACGGCCGAGGTACATCGACGACGGGTTAACCTGGACATTGACCCCCGCCGGGGCGTTCACCGACACCGAGTAGGTGCTGGCCGGCCCGACGTTCGTCACCGTCCGTGTCACCGTCTGGATCCCGGCCAGCGCGCCGATGCTGATCGAGGGGTAGTTGAGGTCGCTCGGGTCGAGCACCGGGATGCCGTTGCTGTCGCAGAACGCCGTCGAAAGCTGGCCGGCGCCGCAGATGAACCCGAGATAGTCGTCGATATTCGCGTCGTAGACCAGCCCTGGGTTCACGGCGTTGTTCGGCACGACCTCGCCGGCTCCGTAGTCGAACGGGCCGCCCGCGATCGCGCTGCCGTCCTTGCGCTGAGTCGTCGCGGTCGTCATCAAGGCGGACTTGATCGCCGCCGGAGACCAGGTGGGATGCGCGTCCTTCATCAGCGCGCCGATACCGGCGATGTGCGGGCTGGACATCGACGTCCCGCTGAGGAAGTCGAAGTTGCGCCCGTTGTTGCCGGTCGGTGAGACGGCAGCGAGGATGTCCTCGCCCGGGGCCATGATGTCCGGCTTGAGCAGGTCACCACCGGCCTGATTTGGACCTCGCGACGAGAACGTCGCGACGTTCGGCGCGGTATTGACGATCGTCGGTGTGCCCGGCGTCAGCTTCGCCGTAGCGCCGCTGCCCTGAGCAGTGATGTACGCCATGATCGCCGCGCGGGCAACCTCGTCGACGTGGACCGTCGGGACGAAGTGCATGTCGGCATTGACGGAGCTCGGGCTGGTATTGGCCAGGATCATCCCGGCCCCCCCCGCCTGCTTGACCGCGAGGCTCTTGTCGGTCCGCGCGATCACGCCGCGGTCGCAGAGCACGATCTTCCCTGCCACTGCTGCCGGGTCGAGGGATCCGATGTAGCAGAGGGCAGCGTCTGCCGCCGTCCAGCCATTGGCCGCGACGTTGCCGGCGTAGACCAGCGGGGCAGGCCCGACGCCGAGCGTGCGGGACTTGCCCTGGTAGGTCGCGTTGTTGCCGAGTGTCACGCTCCCCGGATAGTCGTCGTCCTTCGTGCCGGCGGCGACCGTCGTCAGCCACGGGCTCGGATGCGCGACGGTGCTGGCGGCCGGGCCGCTGTTGCCGGCCGAGGCGGCGACGAAGACGCCCGCGTCAGCAGCGAACAGGAAGGCGACCTCGACCGCGTCGAGGTAGTTGGCGCCGGTGCCGCTGATCGAGAAGTTGAGCACGTCGACGCCGTCGCGGACGGCGGTGTCGATCGCGGCGACGCTGTCAGAGCCGTAGCAGCCGCCGGCGTCACCGCCCCAGCAGACCTTGTAGACGGCGATGCGGGCGCGCGGCGCCATGCCGCTGATCTTGCCCAGATTCTGGCCATCGATCACCGCGTCGACGCCGTAGTTGCCGGCGGCGGTGCTCGCGGTGTGCGAGCCGTGGCCGTCGGAGTCGCGGGCGGAGATGTACTCGTCGTCGAATTCCGCGCGGACGGCGGCGTCGCCGCCGAAGCCCGAGTTGAACCACTGGGCGCCGACGATCTTGCCGTCACAGGTCAGCGGGCTGAACTGTTCGCCCGGCTGGCACTTGCCCCACCAGTTGCGGAGCATGCGGTACTGCGCCGGCCCGCGGCCGGTCCGGTCGTTGCGGACCTGGTTCGCGAAGCTGGGGTTCTCCGGCCAGATTCCGGTGTCGATGATGCCAACGATGACGTTCTCACCGGCGTCGCCGACCCCGCCGACCGCGTTCCACAGCCCATTCGGCGCGTCGAGGCCCAGCATCGTCGGCGTCCGGTTGGTATCGACGTGCATCAGCACGTCTTCCTCGACCGAGAGGACACCATCGAGGTGCGACAGCTCGTTGGCTTGCTGCGCGGTTAGGTTCGCGGCAACGCCATTCAGGCTGTAGACGTACGAGTAGATCTTCTGATCGCGCGCGCCGACGCGAGAGAGCGCGTCGGTCTGCCGCCCCGCCAGGAAGTTCGCATAGCTCTGGACGCGCGCGCTGGTCGGGTTAATCTTCTGACCCGCAGCCGGCCGGGTCGCGGCCAGGCCGTTGATCCCGCCGTCATAGGCGACGACGGGCGGCTCGGCGAAGCGGATGAGATACGTGCCGTCCTTAGTGAACTGCCCCAACTCGACGGGTTCCGGCAACGTCCCGTCAGCGACGGCCGGCAGTGCCCCGACGAGCATGATTGCGATGGCTACGAGGAACGGTATGAGCCTTCTCACACGATACCCCCACAACACATTGTCACGCCCGCTGGCGGTCTCCCTGCCGCCAGCGTGCGGCCGCGCGGCCGCCCCATCCCCGGTTTCAACTCACTCCTTTCCACTCACTAACAACGGACCGCTGATGAATTAACCCGGACCACGGTCGTAGTGTGACTATGAGTCACAGGCACGACGAACCGCATAGAATTCGGAGAGATTCACGATTGGCGGCATAGTACGCACATGCATGTCTGTTCGTCAATCACATATGGATGCGAGTTCGACGCGTGGCGAGCGCGACGAGGAAGGGGCGAGTATGGTTGATGCGTTGATCACCGGCGGGCATCTGCTGACGATGCAGGGGGATGGGGCCG
>DAOKZM010000451.1:0-2987 GCA_035325665.1 Thermomicrobiales bacterium
GGCGTTCTGCATACCGACCGTGTGCTGGACCGCCCCGCTGACCCCGACGCCGATGTACAGCTTCGGCCGGACGACCTTGCCGGTCTGGCCGATCTGCTCGTGGTGCGGCCGCCAGCCCAGGTCGGTCACCGCCCGGGTCGCGCCGACCGCGCCGTCGAGCGCCGCCGCCAGCTCGTCGATCATCGCGAATCCCTCGGCCGAGCCGACTCCGCGACCGCCGACGACGACCGTCTCGGCGCTGTCGAGGCTCGAATCCCCAGCCGGCGGCGCCGTGACGTCCAGCAGCTTGACTCGCAGGCTCGCCGCATCCAGCCCGACTGCCAGCGGCTCGACCGCCGCGCTCCCCTGGCCGGCCTCGGCGACCGGGTTCGTCCCGCCACGGATGACCGCGAACGCGACCCCGTCCGGCTTGGCCGTCACGTCGGTCAGCATCTTGCCCTGGTAGACCGGCCGGGTACCGACCAGGTCGTCGCCGTCCCAGCGCAGCGCCGTGCAGTCGGACAGGCAGACGCTGCCCGCCCGCGCCGCGAGGTACGGCCCGAGGTCGCGGCCGGCCGTCGTCCCGGCCAGTAGCACCAGCTGCGGCTCGTCCTGTCCAATGGCCGCCTCGATCGCCTTGGCGTACGCATCGGTCGTGTAGCGCTCGACCGACGCGTTATCGACGACCAGCACGCGATCGACACCGCGCCCGGAGACATCCGCCGCCACCCCATCGACGCCGCTTCCGACGACCAGCGCCGTCACTGCGCCGTCCCCGGCCAGCGCCCGCGCCGGCCCGATCAGTTCCAGCGACGACTCCCGAATCTCCCCGGCGCTCGCCTCGACGACGACCAGCACGCCACCCGCCATATCCGGCTACTCCGTTCTCTCGTCACGACCAACGGGCTGGATGCGGTCGAACGGGAGGGGGCCACAACGGGCGTATGCAATACGCCCCTATATTCCCACGTCCCACATCCCGCATCCCGCGTCCCGACCTAAATAACCTTCTTCTCGCGCAATAGCTCGACCACCTGCTTCGCCGCGCTCTCGGCGTCGGTCTCGATGATCGTGCCCTCGACGACCCGCTCCTCGGCGTAAAGGCCACCCCAGGAGACGTGGGCGCCGGGCGTGTCGTAGTCCCCGATCGACTTCTCCTCGACCGGCTTCTTGCGCGCCGCCATGATCCCCTTGAGCGATGGCGAGCGCGGCTCGTTCAGGCCCGTCAGGGCGCAGACGACCGCCGGCAGTGGCGCCTCGACGATGTGCCGGCCGTCCTCGACCTCGCGGCCGAGCGTCAGCACCCCGTCGCCGGCCTCGAGCTGGACGACGTTCGACACCAGCGGCAGGTCGAGCATCCCGGCCACCTGCGGCCCGACGTTGCCGCTGCCGCCGTCGCTGGATTCCTGCCCGACGAGGATCAGGTCGTAGCCGCCAGATTTCGCCTCCGCGGCGATGATCGACGCGACCGTCACCGCCGTCAGGTCGGAGTCGCTGGCATTGACCAGCAGCCCGCGGTCGGCGCCCACCGCCAGCCCGCGGTTGACCGCGTCGCGTGCCGCGACGGCGCCGACCGTCATGACGACCACCTCGGCGGCCTTGCCGGCCTCCTTGAGGCGAATCGCCTCCTCGATGGCGTACTGGTCGTACTCGTTGACGACCCGCGGTGTCGATGCCGCGAAGTTGCCCGATGCGTCAAAGCGGATCGCGTTCGGGTCCGGTACCTGCTTGACCGGCACAAGGATCTTCACCGTTGCTCCCCTCACCTGCACACTCGCCCAGCACGATAATCCAGCACTATTCGCCGGTGAACTCGGCCGGCCGCTTCTCGACGAACGCCGCCATCCCCTCGCGCTGGTCGGCCGTCCCGAATGACAGCGCGAACGTCTCTGCCTCGCGCGCCAGCCCGTTCGCCAGCGGCCCGTCCAGCGCCAGCGCGATCATCCGCTTGCTCGCCGACACAGCCGTCGGGCTGTTGGCGGCGATCGCGACCGCCATCTCGCGCGCCTCGCCCATCAGCTCCTCGGCCGGGTAGACGGCGTTGACCAGGCCCAGAGCCTGCGCCTCATCCGCCTTCAGCCGCCGGCCGGTGAAGATCAGCTCGCTGGCGACTCCCGGCCCAACCAGCCGGGTCAGCCGCTGCGTCGCCCCCCAGCCAGGCAGGATGCCGAGCCCGACCTCCGGCTGCCCGAGAGTCGCCGCCTCGCTCGCCAGCCGGATGTCGCAGGCCAGCGCCACCTCGCAGCCGCCGCCGAGCGCGTGGCCGTTGATCGCCGCGATCCACGGCTGCGGCGCGGCGTTGATCGCCATCCCGATGCCGTGTCCAAGCCGGCCGAACGCTAGGCCCTCCTGCGCCGACTTCTCGGCCATCTCCTTGATGTCCGCGCCGGCCGCGAACGCTCGGCCCTCGCCGGTCAGGATCGCGCAGCGGATCGACCGGTCGGCCGCGACCTCGGCGACCGCGTCGCGCAGCGCCTCGAGCTGTTCGGTGTTGAAGGCGTTGAGCGCCTCCGGCCTGCTCATGGTAACCACCGCGACCGCGCCGTCGCGCTCGATTCGGACCGCCATGTCTCCTCCTGCCGCTACCGTCGTTGGCTGCGCGGGCTGTCTACTCGTTCGCCGCGTCCTGCTCGGCCTTGTACTCGCGTGCCAGGGTGACGTAATGCTGCGCCGCGTGGACGATCCGCTCGCGGTCGGCCTCGGAGAGCGTCCGTCGTGGCTTGGCCGGCCCCCCCATCACGACCGTGCCGGCCTCGACGCCGGCCCCCTCCGGCACCAGCGCGCCTGCCCCCACGATCGACCCAGCGCCGATCCGCGCGCCGGTCAGCACGATCGCGCCCATGCTCACCTGCGCGCCATCCTCGATGACGCAGCCATGAACGATCGCTCGATGCCCGATCGTCACGTCGCTGCCGATGATGACCGGCTCTCCCTCGTCGGCGTGAACGATCGTCCCGTCCTGCACGTTCGAGCGCGCGCCGATCCGGATCGGCGCGCTATCGCCGCGC
>DAOKZM010000452.1:0-2985 GCA_035325665.1 Thermomicrobiales bacterium
CGGGTAGGCTGAGCTGGCGCTCAGCCCTTGGGCGGCCGGCGATCGGTGGCCGTCGAACATCAGCGTCGGGAAGCGCTGGTTGCGCGACGTATCCCAGGTGACGCCGGTATCGTGGCTGACGAAGATCCCACCGTCGCCGCCGGCCAGGACCGTCTGGCCGGAGCCGTCGAAGGGATCGAAGGCGATGCAGATGGAGTCGCCGTGGAAGCTGTTGTCGCGGACATCCTTCCAGCGCCCTGCATCCCAGGTCTGCGCCGCGTCGGTGGAGCCGAGCAGCCCGTTGCGCCGCCCGGCCAGCAGCACCAGATCGCGGTTAGTCGGGTGCGCAGCGAGCTTCAGGTTGCGCTCGGCCTGGAAGCCCATGTCGATCGTCCCGCCGAGGCTGGCCGGTTTGAGGTAGCTCAGGTTCGGGTCGGCGTAGGGGATCGACCAGGTCTTCCCGCCGTCGTCCGAGCGCAGGACCGCCAGCCAGGCGTTGTCCATGCCGTCCTCGAGGGCGGCGTAGATGCGCGAGCGGTCGGCCGGGCAGGAGGAGAGCGCGCCGTTGGCCATCCGCGCGACGACGGTCGCCAGACGGCCGTCCGCCGGTGGCCCGCCGATCCCGGGCGTCGTCGTGGTCCACTGCAGCCCGCCCGCGCCCCAGGTCGCGGCGAAGAACGCGCCGCCCGGCGCGCCGCCGCGGTAGCAGATGATTCCGTCGCCTGGCCCCTCGCAGAGCGCCAGCATATTGCCGGTATTCACCAACGGGTCGGAGGACCAGACATAACCCGTCGCGGTGGTCGCCGGAATCGGTGACCACCAGATCCCCGCGTTCGTCGCGACGACGATCAGGTTTCGGGCCGGCAGGACGAGGACGTCGTTGACCGTCGCTCCCGGCCGCGGCGTGCCGGGGAAGATGCCGGGTATCCCCGGCACGCCGTTGACCCGCTTCCAGGAGAGGAGCGGCAGGGCGACGGCCGGGGCGGTCTCCATCAGCCCGTTGACCGTTCCGCAGTAGAGGTGTGTGTCGCCACGCGTGCCGCGCGTCAGGCTACGGACACGCACCTCCGGCCGGTCGAGGCTGAGCGCAAACGCGGGCCCGCTGGGCTGGACGGCCCAGAGGCCGCTCTCCTCGGCGCCGACCAGCAGCCGGTCGCCGGGCGTTGGCCCGAGGGAGACGACGGCCTGAACGCGCCCGGCCATGAAGAACCCGCCGTCGACCTCCAGCCCGCCATCCGTTGGTCGGGTCCAGTCCAGCGTCAGGCCGGGCCGGACATAGACCGGATCGGTCGTGCGGTGTTGCCCGCAGAGTCGGGCGACGACGTCGACGCGCTGCTCGACGCGTAGCGTCTGATCGACGCCGATGCGCCCCTCCGGCGCGGCGACCCACGCCTCGCCGGCCACCCGACCGTCCACCATCACCGTCACCAGACAGCCCGGCAGCAGATCGCTCACCCGCACCGAACGGTCGCCGTCGATCGGTGGCTCGACCCGGAACGACGGTATGTCGGTCTCACCCTCTACCTCGCGTTCGGCCGCGCCCGCGGCACAGCCGCTGACCTCGGCCCGGATGTGGTCCATCTGCCCGCCGGGCAAGGGGTGAAGCAGTGGCGGAGTCACCGCAACGTCGACGACGCTGCCGGTGGCGAAGGCGTGGCCGATCCGCCCCTTCAGCCGGTCGGAGTAGACCTGGACGAATGAGCCGTCGGCGATGCCCGAGACGCGGACGACCCCGGCGCAGGCAATCAGCCGCTCGGGGATCATCGGCGCGACCCCCTCGGCCGGCTGGGTGACGACCGCTGGCACGGCGGAGGCAGGCCCGTAGACGTCGCAGAGCCCCTGAACGACGGTGAGCTGCTGCCCCGGCGTCAGAGCGACCCCGGCCAGGTCAATCTCCTGCGAGTCCTCGGCCGCCTCGAACACTAGCAACTCGGTCGCGCCGGACATGAGCTTGACCGTCGCCGACGGCGCCAGGCCGTAGACCCAGAACATCAGCGACCCCGGACAGGGCTGGCTGCCGATCCATGGCGCGTCGGGAGGGCCGGGATCGACGGTGGCCGGAACCTTACGGCTGGGCCGCGACTCGCACTCCTGGCGCGGCATCTCCTGCCAGAACGCGACCGACTCCCCGCCGCGCAGCGGCGGGTCGATTCGACCGTAGATCTCCATGTCGCTGATCGGCCAGGTGTAGACGCCGTCGTCGCGCTCCATGTTGAGCGTCGCGCCGACCTGTAGCCCGGTGATGTGCAGCACGCGCATACAGGCGTGCAGGGGCGGGACGATGGGCGTTGGCAGCTCGCCGTCCGGCCCCCGGTGCACCTGCTCCGCTGGCAGCGAATCGACCTGCGGGGCGGGTGTCCCGCCGCAGGCCTGCGCGGTCGCTGTTAGCACTTCGCTCCCGCCGATCGGCCGGCTCAGGGGCACGACCGTCCGGCTGCCGGCCGCCGTCGTCGTGCCGAGGACGGTCCCGCCGTTATCGGCGATCGTGACCGTTGCGCCCGGCGCGAGTCGGTCTACCACGGCGATATTGGCGCAGGCGACGAGTGGGCCGGCAAACTGCGGGCGTGTGGACGAGCGGTCCTGAACACTGGCGCCGACGCTCGACGGCGGGCTGATATCGGCGCCGCGGCTCTGGCGCGCGCGGACGATCTGGCCCGGCTGGAGCGCCACGCCAGCGTTCAACGGGAACCACTGGTCGGGCCAGTCGGCCGGACCTCCGCCGACCGGGGCCGGCGCGCCATCGACGAGGATATCCACCCGTGCTCCGTGGAGCTGGCCTTTGATTCGCACCTGGGTGCTGCAGACGGAGAGTTCGCCGACGATCACTGGAGCCATCAGCCCCATGCCGCGCCTCCTTCGCCAAACGTTCCTCCCCGAGCGCAGTGTGGCGCCGGGCCGGTTGCGCGTCAATGTCCGACCGGGCGCGGGGGTTCTGCGCGAGGAGCGGCGGATGGTACCATGATTCGTTGGGCGCCAGAACCCTGCCGACGACGGTGTCGACCCTGG
>DAOKZM010000453.1:0-1321 GCA_035325665.1 Thermomicrobiales bacterium
TCTGCCGCACTCAGAACCGCCACCAGTCCTCGCTGATGCAGGATCGCAGTCGCCACGTCGAAGTCGGTCACCAGGCCGATGATATCGATCTCGGGCATGCCAGCCAGGCGATCGGCGACGCTCTGCCACGGCACCGTGCCGTCAGATACCAACAGCGTCGTTCGGGCGGTCATGAGAGCTCCAGTCGCGATGCCTGGGTCCCGTTCTGATCGTAAGGTGAACAATGAGTATGCCATCCGCGCAAGACAATGATCATCCGAGGCAGTCGCTCGCGCCCATCACCGGTGTCCCAAGAGTCGACGTCGGTGCATCTCACCCACGACATCTTTCGCGCTGTCGTCGGGTTCTCCTATGAGAATCC
Organism: Thermomicrobiales bacterium; assembly: GCA_035325665.1. Taxonomy (GTDB): domain Bacteria; phylum Chloroflexota; class Chloroflexia; order Thermomicrobiales; family CFX8; genus JAMLIA01. Next base: position 362 of record DAOKZM010000453.1, read on the forward strand.
CACGCCTGGCGTCTTCGTTCCGGCCAGAAGAGGAGCCGTCGTCTGCGTGGGCGCACGTGGCAAGATTCGATCGACGTCGCGGGTGCGCCGCGACAGGCAGGGATGGATGGGAACATGGAAGCACGACCCGACGAGCCGGTGCCCGTCGTCGTCTTTTCGGACTACGTCTGACCGTTCTGCTACATCGGCTCGGTTCGAGTCGATCGGCTCAAGCAGGACTACGACGTGGTCGTCGAGTGGCGGGCGTTTCTGCTCGCCCCGGATACGCCGCCCGAGGGTCGGCCGCATCCGTACCCCCCGGAGGTCCGCGCCCAACGCACTGGCCCGATGCGCGAGATGGCCGCCCAGGCCGGCCTGTCGATGGTGGACAACGACTGGGTCTCCAACTCGCTCCCGGCGCTCCAGGCGGCCGAGTTCGCCCGCGAGCACGGCGACTTCGACGCCTTCCACCACGCGGTCTTTGAGGCCTACTGGGCCGAGGGCAAGGACATCGGCAAGATCGAGGTCCTCAAGGAGATCGCCGAGTCGGTCGGGCTCGACGCCGAGGCGCTGGCCGCGGCAGTTGAGGACGGCCGCTATCTCGACCAGGTGATGGCCGACTACGAGCTGGCCCAGCGGATCGGCTTCAGCGGCGTCCCCGCCTTCATCCTCGGCAACCGCGCCATCGTCGGCGCCCAGCCGTACGAGGTCTTCGAGCAGGTCATGACCATGCTCGGCCGCGACAAGCGCGAAGCAGCGGACTGATGTCCTGGGGAGCCGGCTAGCGTGAACGGCTCCCCTCGCTCACGAGGCGGCTGTCGTCGTGTCGACGATGACGATGATGTCGCTGCCGATCGAGATGACGCTGTCCGGACCGACGATCGTGTTCGAGCGAAAGATTCCGCCCGTGCCGACCTCGAAGTCGGTGATCTGCCCGGTCGCCGGGTCGAAGCGCGCCGAGGCGATGTCGCCGATATACGT
>DAOKZM010000453.1:1339-2969 GCA_035325665.1 Thermomicrobiales bacterium
CCCGGAGCTTCGTCAGCGTGTCGAGCGTGAAGTAGCCGTCGGCGCGATCGCCATACGACTGCTGCAGCGCGTCGGCGGTTTGGATCATGACGGCGTCGTCCCCGATGGTTTTGATCGCGCCGAACGGCAGATAGTGATGCTGCCTGCTCAGAAATCCGCCGCTGCTGATCCGGAACGCGGCGACACGGCGGTCCTGGCCATCGACCACGACATCATCGACCTCGCCGATCTTCTCGCCGGTCGCGATCGTCACGACCGGCCGGCCCTGTACCTCCTTGACATCCACGGCGTTGCTCCTTCTTCTTTGATCTCGTTGTTCGCAGAGGTGCAAGCGGCGTGCCGACCCGTGTCCGGACGCCGCCTGAGTGGTAGCATCGGGGCTTGGTGCCGACGAGGGGTTAGGGTCACGAGCGCCGGATGACGATCCTCCTCAAGCGACTCGACATTCACGGGTTCAAGAGCTTCGCCAGCGCGACGCCGTTCGTCTTCGACCGCGGGATCACCGCGATCATCGGGCCGAACGGGTCGGGCAAGTCGAACGTGGCCGAGGCGCTGCGCTGGGTGCTCGGCGAGCAGGGCCACGCCAACCTGCGCAGCCGCCGCACCGACGATGTCATCTTCGCCGGGTCGGACAAGCGCGCCCAGCAGGCGCTGGCCGAGGTCGTCCTGACCCTCGACAACGCCGACGGTGACCTGCCGCTGCCGTTCAGCGAGATCACGGTCACCCGCCGCGCCTTCCGCGGCGGCGAGAATCAGTACCTGATCAACGGTAGCCGGGTGCGCCTGAAGGATGTCCAGCAACTCGTCGCGCCGATCGGCCAGTCATATACGATCATCGGCCAGGGGCTGGTGGACGCCGCGCTGAGCCAGCGGCCGGAGGAGCGGCGCGGCCTCTTCGAGCACGCGGCCGGCATCGCCGGCCTGCGCCTCCGGGCCAACGAGGCCGAGCGCGGGCTGACCGAGGCGTCGGCCAACTCGACGCGTCTGCGCGACATCCTCTCCGAGCTAGAGCCCCGCGTCCGCTCGCTGGAGCGCCAGGCGAGGATGGCCCGCGAGTACGGCGCCGTCCGCGACCGGCTGCACGACCTCCAGCGCCGCCACTATCGTGCGCTCTGGTCCGAGTCGGCGGCGAGAGTCACGACGGAGCGCGAGGCGCTCGACGCTGCCGACGACGCCTTCGCCGAACGCGAGCGGGCGCACACGGTCGCTGCCCAGCGACTGGCCGAGCTACGGGCCCAGGACCGGCGACTCTCCGACGAGCTGGCGGCGCTGACCCAACGCGCGGCCGACCGCGACCGCGCCGCGTCCGACGCGCGCCATCGGCTGGAGCTGCTTGACGCCCGGACCCGCTCATCCGAGCAGCGCGCCGCCGACATTCGCGAGCGCTGCGCCGAGCTGGAGCGCGACCGCGCCGCGGCAAGTGCCGTGGCGGACGAGCTGACTGCCGAGCGGAAGCGACTGACGAGCGCGGTCGCCGCGCTGGAGCGACAACTCTCCGATCGCGACGCGGCGCTAGCCGAGGCACGCCGGGAGCGAGACGCGCTTCGCCTGGCTCTCGGGCAGGCCGACCAGCGGGAGCTGACGCTGGCTCGGGGCCTGGCCGAGCGGGAGGGCACGCTAGCCGGGCTGG
>DAOKZM010000454.1:0-2966 GCA_035325665.1 Thermomicrobiales bacterium
AGGGCCTCTACGGCCACGAGGTCACGCTGACCGACGGCTCGACGGTGACGGCCGATGAGACCTACCTCCATACCGCGATCATGGACCCGAACAAGCAGGTGGTCGAGGGTTTCCTGCCGATCATGCCGAGCTTCGCCGCGCAGCTTGATGACCAGAAGGTCGCCGACATCATCGCTTACATCCAAACGCTGCAGTAACGCGGTCCGAGACACGTCGCCAGGTCCGAGGCGCGCCTGCCGGCGCGCCTCTCACGTTATTTGTCAGGCGGCTGTAGCTCGAAGTTCACGGGGTGGCCGGCGAAGAAGCACTCCGCGTGGATTTGCGCGTTGCCCGGGCCGCGATAGACGCACCGGTCGCAGTGGCTGTGGCCATAGAAGTGGACGAACAGGCGCTCGTCCATCGACGACAACGGCCGGTCCACTGCCAGCCGCTTGTACTCAGCCAGAACCAGGTCGTGAAGCTCGGCCGGCAGCACGCCGGGGTAGGCCAACGAATGCTCGGCGCCGTTGGCAACATCGCGGTAGGTAATGACTCGCTCGTCGCCGGTCCTGTCGTCCGCGACCACCTGGAGAACACCCCAATCGACACCGGCCGCCGCCGAGAGATACTGCAGCAGCCGCGCCTTGTCGATCGAGCGCGTCGCCAGCTGATCGAGCAGCGGCATGACCCTGCGGACGATATCCCGAGTCGATTTGTAGGTCATCGCTCCACCGTCACCGCTCACAGAGGATCGCGGGCCAACGATGCGCGAGCGATCGCGCCGGAGGTTGCAGCGGAAGCCCTGAGTGAACCATACTCCGCTACAGGTGAACATGGAACCGGAATTCGCATCATTTCCACCACCAGTCCTTCGTCTGCCCCAGCAGCTCGGAATCCAGCTGCGCCAGGGTGTTTGGACGTCCCAAACCGCCGAGTCGTGCACCGGCGGAGGCATCGCCTACGCGATTACCCAGATCGACGGCTCGTCCGATTACCTGATGGGCGGGTTCGTCTCGTACTCGAATGAGGCGAAGGAACGGCTCCTGGGCGTCCAGCGCGAGACGCTCGATCGCGTCGGCGCGGTAAGTGCGGAGTGCGCGGAGGAGATGGCTGCCGGCGCGCGCCGCGCGCTGGACGTCGACGTCGCGATCTCTAGTACCGGGATCGCCGGGCCGGGCGGGGCAACCGCGCGAAAACCGGTCGGGCTCGTCTACGTCGCCGTCGCCGGACCGGGCGGCGTCGAGGTGCGCGAGCTCTCGCTAGCCGGCAGCCGGGCAACGATCATGCGTGATTCCATTCGCGAGGCGCTCGCCCTGGCGGTGCGCCTGACAGGCGACACATCGCCTCAGAACACGGGACAGGAACCGGTTTGACCTCAGCGACGAGCAGCCCGCGGACCGAGACGACCGACTTCTACCAAAAGACGACCCTGCCGAACGGGGTCCGCGTCGTCACCAGCCGGATGAATCACGTCCACTCGGCGACAGTCATCTTCAACTACAACGTCGGCTCGCGCTGGGAATTCGAGCCGCACGCCGGCATCTCGCACGTGCTCGAGCACATGCTGTTCAAGGGCACCGAGAAGCGGCCCGACCCAGCGACGATCTCCGAGGAGATTGAGGGGGTCGGCGGCATCCTGAACGCCGCGACCGGCCGCGAGAGCACGAACTACTGGGCCAAGGTGCCGGCCGGCAAGCTGGAGCTGGCCTTCGACGTGCTCGCCGATATCCTCCGTCACTCGACGTTCCCCGACGACGAGCTGGAGAAGGAGCGGCTCGTCATCTTCGAGGAAATCCGCGGGATCGTCGACACGCCGGACGACCTGGTCCACGACATCATCGACGAAGTGATCTGGGACAACCAGCCGGTCGGGCGCTCGATCATCGGCACCGAGGAGACCGTCGGCGCCATCCAGGCAGACGACCTACGCGCGTTCCTCGACCGCTACTACCGGCCGGACCGCCTCGTCATCGCCGTCGCCGGCAAGGTGGATCACGATCAAGTCGTCGAGCTGGCCGACCGCTACTTCGGCGACATGACGCCGGCCGAGCCGAGCGTCATCACCGCGTCCATCTTCCAGCACACCGCGCCGCACGTCCGGCTCGTCAACCGACCGACCGAGCAGGCGCACCTGTGCATCGGACATCCGGCGCTGCCCTACACCGACGAGCGTCGCTACACCCAGGGCATGATCGACGCGATCCTGTCCAGTGGCATGAGCTCCCGGCTGTTCCAGGAGATCCGCGAGCGGCGGGGTCTCGTCTACTCCGTCTATGGCTACTTCCGGCAATACGCCGATGTCGGCCAGGGCGTAGTCTACGCCGGCACCGACCTCCAGCGTATCGACGAGACGATCCAGGCGATCCTGGCCGAGCTCGACAAGATCCGGACGACCGCGGTGTCGGAGGAGGAGCTGCGGCGGACCAAGGATCTGCGCAAGGGCCGCATCCTGATGGGGCTGGAGGACTCGCGCTCGGTGGCGGGCTGGATCGGTTCGCAGGAGTTGACCTTCGGCGAGATTCTGACACCGGAAGAGGTCATGGCGCGGATCGACGCGGTGGACGCCGAGTCGATGCTCGATCTGGCCCGCGAGATCATCCGCGAGGACTGGCTGTCGCTCGCGGTCGTTGGGCCGTACGAGGACGAGCAGCACTTCCGCGAACAGCTGAAGCTCTGACGAGGGACGAACGAACGGCATGGTAACCACTCAGGAGCAGGCTCAGATCCTGATCGTCGAGGACGACCGCGCGATCGCGTCGCCGAGTCGGGCGGCCAGGCGCTCGACCTGGCTCGCGATCATATGCCCGACCTCGTCGTGCTGGACATCATGATCCCCGGGATCGACGGGCTGGAGGTGTGCCGGCGGCTGCGCGCGGCAGGCGAGGATGTCCCGATCCTGATGCTGACCGCCCGCGACGAGGTGGCGGACCGCGTGGCGGGACTCGACGCCGGAGCCGACGACTACCTCGTCAAGCCGTTCGCCTTCG
>DAOKZM010000455.1:0-1551 GCA_035325665.1 Thermomicrobiales bacterium
GCGCTGGGTCGGGCCGGAGAAGGGCGTCATCCACCTCGCCACCGCGGCGGTGGTCAACGCCGTTTGGGACCTGTGGGCCAAGGCCGAGGGCAAGCCGCTCTGGAAGCTGGTGGCGGACATGACGCCCGAGCAGCTCGTCGCCTGCGTCCCCTTCCGCTACATCACCGACGCGATCACGCCCGACGAGGCGCTCGACCTGCTGCGCCGGATGGCGCCGGGCAAGGCGGAGCGCAAGGCGGAGATCCGCCAGCACGGCTACCCGGCCTACACCACCTCGGCCGGCTGGCTGGGCTACCCCGACGACAAGATCCGCCAGCTCTGCCGCGACGCCATCGCCGAGGGCTGGGATTACGTCAAGCTCAAGGTCGGCCGCGACCTGGAGGATGATGTCCGCCGCTGCCGGATCGTCCGCGAGGAGATCGGGCCGGAGCGTCGGCTGATGGTGGACGCCAACCAGGTCTGGGACGTCGGCCAGGCGATCGAGTGGATGGGCCATCTCGCGCCCTTCGACCCGTGGTGGATCGAGGAGCCGACCAGCCCGGACGACATCCTCGGCCACGCCGCGATCGCCCGCGCGGTCGCGCCGGTCGGCGTCGCCACCGGCGAGCACTGTCAGAACCGGGTCATGTTCAAGCAGCTGATGCAGGCGGACGCGATCGCGTTCTGCCAGCTCGACGCCGCCCGGCTGGGCGGGGTGAACGAGGTGCTGGCGGTGCTGCTGCTGGCGGCGAAGTTCGGCGTGCCGGTCTGCCCACACGCGGGCGGGGTTGGGCTGTGCGAGTACGTCCAGCACCTGGCGATGATCGACTACATCGCGATCAGTGGCTCGCTGGAGAATCGCGTCGTCGAGTACGTCGATCATCTCCACGAGCATTTCGTCGATCCGGTGACGGTCCTCGGCGGCCACTACCTGCCGCCGGAGGCGCCCGGCTACTCGATCGAGATGCGCCCCGAGTCGATCGAGGCCTACTCCTACCCGCACGGCGGCGCGTGGCTGTGAGCGAGGGGGCGCGGCGCTACCAACTGGTCGTCATTCCCGGCGACGGCATCGGGCCGGAGATCGTCGAGGCGGCGCTGGCGGTGCTAGAGGTGGTCGCCACGCTGGAGGGGTTCGCGATCGAGGTCGAGCGGCACGAGGCCGGGGCCGGTCAGTACCTGCGCTCCGGCACGAACCTGCTGCCGGAGACGCTGGACGCCTGCCGCGCCGCCGACGGCGTGCTAAAGGGGCCGGTCGGCCTGCCGGGCGTGCGCCTGCCGGACGGCGCCGAGGCCGGCCTGCTCGGCGGCGTGCTGCGCGGCGGGCTGGACGCCTACGCGAACGTCCGGCCGGTCAAGCGTTGGCCGGGGATGGCCGCGCCGACCCGCTTCCAGCCCGGCGAGGTAGACTACGTCATCGTCCGCGAGAACACCGAGGGGCTCTACGCCTCGCGCGGGCGCGGGGTGGCCAACCGCTGGGCGGCCAGCGATGTGCTGTTCATGACCCGCCCCGGCGTCGAGCGCGTCTGTCGCTACGCCTTCGAGCTGGCAATGCGCCGCGACGGCGCGCCGTCC
>DAOKZM010000455.1:1561-2964 GCA_035325665.1 Thermomicrobiales bacterium
CCCGCCGGGTCACCTGCGTGGACAAGAGCAACGTGCTGCGCAGCTTCGGGTTCTTCCGCGCCATCTTCGAGGAGGTCGCGGCCGGCTATCCGGAGGTGGAGGCCGACGCGCTCTACGCCGACGCGGCGGCGCAGGCGCTGGTCATGGACCCGGGGCGCTTCGACGTGCTGGTGATGGAGAACTTCCTCGGCGACATCCTCAGCGACCTCGGCGGCGGCGCCGTCGGCGGGATCGGCGTCTGCCCGTCCGGCAACATCGGCGACGCGCACGCCTACTTCGAGCCGATCCACGGCAGCGCGCCGACGCTGGCCGGCGCCGACCGCGCCAACCCGCTCGGCCAGATCCTCGCCGCGGCGATGCTCCTCGACCACCTCGGCGAACCTGCCGCCGCCCGCCGCATCGAGCGCGCCGTCTGGTCCGCGCTTACCTCCGGCGCGGTCGAGATCGGCGCCGACGGCTGCCCGCTGGGCGGGACGAGCGCGGCGGCGCGGGCGGTGGTGGCGCGGCTGGTCGACGGAGCGAGTTCGTGAGCGATGTCGATCCCGCTGACGTCCCCTTCACGTTGACGGAGCACGCTCGGAGACAGATTGCCGATCGCAGGATTTCAATGGACTGGGTGATCCGGACGCTAAGCGATCCGGAGCGAATCGAGCCGGACCGCGCCGACCCCGAAGTGAACCACGCGCTTGCACGGATTCCCGAGTACGGCAACCGCGTTCTCTGCGTCGTCTACAATCACACTGTAGTGCCGCCACGGATTGTCACGGCATTCTTCGACCGACGGCAAAGGAACCGGCTGTGAAGCTGCGCTTTGATGAGGAAGACGACGCGCTCTACATCCGGCTGACTGACGCTCGCATCGTCGAGTCCGAGGAAATCCAGCCGGGAATCATCCTCGACTTCGACGAGCAGGAGCATGTCGTCGGCATCGAGATCCTGCGCGTCTCGAAGCATGTGCCGAACCTCGACCTCACACAGCTTCAGGTCGAGGTCGCATGAGCCTCGAGCACGCGATCCTGAGCTACTGGCGCGCTGACGACGAGCAGTAACTCCAGTCGCTCACGATCATCCGCAAGCGGAACGCGATTCACAAGTCTTGACAGAAGAGCGGATTCCGGCTACGGTGCAGTCCGGAACGACCATCCCCGGCTGTCCATACCGAAGAGCCGTCAACGCCAACATCATCACCATCGGAGGGAGGACGATCATGGCTCGTACAACGGATCCCAACCTGCCAGGGCTTCGAGTCTCCCCGCCGCCGGCACAGGAGTTCGACGCGCTCGCGGCGAGCGGCAGCGAACTCGTCACCGCCTCGATCCGCCGCATCAGCCTCGCCGGCGAGGAGGAGAGCCTCGTCGACCTCATCGCCGGGCGCGCGCATTTCCTGCCCAACACGGCCGGCT
>DAOKZM010000456.1:0-2957 GCA_035325665.1 Thermomicrobiales bacterium
TGGCAGGCGCGCGGCTGATCCTGGGCGACCGGTTCCTGGCCGCCATCGTCCGCCTCTCCGTCGTCGCCAACTTCCTCTTCAGCGCCCTGTTTGCCGTCGCGTTGCCGGTCTACGCCAAGGAGGTGTTCGACGATCCGCGCGTCCTTGGCCTGATCATCGCCGGGTTCGGTGGCGGCTCGCTTGCCGGCACGATCGCCTACGGCGTCTTCGGCGCCGGTGTCTCGCGGGTGAAGCTGCTGCTGGGCGGTATCTTCCTGATGGCGGCCGGCCTCTGGGTACTGCCGTGGTCGTCGATGGTCGCTCTCAGCGTGGCCGGCACGGCGGCGATCGGGCTGGCCAACGGGCCGCTCAACGCGACGATGATGGTTATCCTGCAGGAGCGTGTGCCGGAGAGCCTGCTCGGTCGCGTCTACACGAGCCTGATGGCGATCATCCAGATCGCCTCGCCGGTCGGGGTTGTCGCGGCCGGCCTCCTGCTCGACAGCGTCGCGGTGACGCTGTTCATGGCGGGGATCGCGGCTGCCTTCTCGCTGGTGGCGCTGTCGGCATTCCTCAACCCGGAGATTCGTTCCGCCTCGGACCGCTACGTACCCGACCCGTCGTAGCTTCCGGCGTCGGCCAGCGGGTACGATGAGCGGATGGACGACGAATCGGTGGTGGACGACGAGCCAGCGAGACGGCGATTGCGGCCCGACCTCGGGCTGGGCCGCAATAACGGCCTGCTCTTCTGGGCGCATCTCGTCTGGGGTCTGGGGTTCGCCCTCCAGATCGCCATCTGGACGCTCTTCATCGAGAGCCTCGGCGCCAGCCCCGGACAGATCGGCCTCGTCATCGGGGCCGGCGCGGTCATGCGGACGTTTCTGGCGCTTCCGGCCGGCGTGCTCGCCGACCGCGTCTCGCCCAAGCGCATCGTCGTCGTGGCGATGGCAGCCCCGGCGCTTGGCGCGCTCGTCCTCACCCAGGCGAGCGTCTGGTGGCACGCGATGGTCGCCGCGGTGCTCATCGACATCTCCGGCCTGGCGATCCCCGCCGTATCGGCCTACGTCGCCGCGGCCGCGCCGGAGGGTGAGCGGACGCGGGCGTACACGTATATCTTCAACCTCTCGATCGCGGCCGGCATGCTCGTCGGTCCGGCCATCGGTGGCTGGCTCGCCGAGCTATCGGGATTTCGGCTGGTCTACGCGCTCTCGGCGCTCTGTTTCGCGGCCGGCTCGGCGCTGCTGCTCCTGCTCGACGATCTCCGACCGTCCGGCGGCGATGCCGAGCCGGCCGCGGGCGCCGCCCGCCCCGGCTATCGCGAGCTGCTGGCCAGCCGCCCGGTCCGGCTCGTCCTCGCCTTCCACGCGCTGGTTCCGCTCGTCTTCATTGGCACGACCCTGCTGCCGAACCTCCTGCACGAGCAGCGCGGTTACGGCCTGGGCACGATCGGCGCCCTCGGCTCGATCGGCTCGGCGGCCGGGTTCGGCTTCGCGCTCCTCGTCAGCCACTGGAAGCCGCTGGCTCGCCCGTTTACCGGGATCAGCGTGACTCTGGCGTTGATCAGCCTCGCCTTCGTCCTGTTCATCACCACCGGCAACATCCTGCTGGTCGTCCTCGGCTACATGTTGCGCTACTCGTTCAGCTCGATCTGGTCGTTGCTCTCGGCTGCGATCGCCGAGGTGACGCCCGAGCGCCTGCGCGGCCGGGCCTACGGCGCTGGCGAGCTGGGCGTCGGAATCGGCGATGCCGCCGCCCCACTCGCTGCCGGCCAACTCTATGGTGCAGGACCGACGCTGCCGTTCGTCGCGGGGCTGCTCGTCGCCGCGCCGCTCTCGGCCGTGGCCTTCCTCGTCCAGCGTGGCCACGCGATGGCAGTCCCAGCCACGGTCGTGCCGGAGGCGTCCGACGACTGAGGTGGCCAGAATCCTGCGCGTCATCGGCAGGACGGCCTGATGCCGGCTGTTGGGAACGAACGAGAAGAGGAGCGCGTGAGGAGTACCCGCCGTCATCTCATCGCCGAGGTCGAGGCCCGTCCGGTCGAAGCGGACCTGGTCATTCGCCCGGTCACGCTGGAGGACGCCGACGATCTCGCCGCGCTGATGGTCGACGCCTACGCGGGGGCGGCAGAGGCCCATTCCGCCGAGGCGCTCGACGGAGCGCTGGCCGAGGTGCACAAGTTCTTCGGCGGACTCTACGGCGAGCCAATGCTCGACGCCAGCATGGTCGCGGTCGCTGTCGAGGGGCTAGCGTCGGCCAGCCTCGTCAGTCGCTACCAGGGCGCGCCGCTACTGGCGCTGTTGATGACCGCCAGCGTCTGGAAGCACCGTGGGCTGGCCCGTGCGACCGCCCAGTCCAGCATGAACGCACTGGCCGAGAAGGGCGAGACGACGCTGGCGTTGATCGTCACCGCCGCCAACCGGCCGGCGCTCGAGCTCTCCGAAGATCTGGGCTTCTGCGACTTCACTACCTGAGCCGGCTGGTTGTCACGACGCTGACACGTCGCGGCCCGGGTTGCGATCCGTTTGTCGCGCTTCTTCTGCGAAGATCAACCCGACCGGCTCAGGGAGCCAGGGAGGCGCCCTGCTCGGTCAGCGGCCAAGGAGCACGTCGATGGTCATTCGCGATCGCCGGTTCCGAAACCGCACCGACGCGGGTGCTCAGCTCGCCGTCGCGCTGGGGTCGCTCGCGCTCGACCGTCCAGTCGTGCTCGGCATTCCGCGCGGCGGGGTCGTGGTCTCCGACCAGGTTGCCCGCGCGCTTGGCGCCGACCACGGTGTCATCGTCGCCCGTAAGCTCGGAGCGCCATGGCAGCCGGAGCTGGCGGTCGGCGCGGTTTCGGCGACCGGGGTCATCTACATCGACCCGGACACCGCGTCCGTGCCCGGCGTGACCGACGCATATCTGCGTGACGAGGTCGCGGCGAAGACGGAGTTGGCGCGCCGCTACGAGGCGCAGTTCGACGGACGGCGGCGCCCGCC
>DAOKZM010000457.1:0-2934 GCA_035325665.1 Thermomicrobiales bacterium
CGCCAGCGCGCGCCGGTCGCCGACCAGTTCGCCGCGCATCTGGTGTGGATGTCGCCGGAGCCGCTGCTGCCGGGCCGCTCCTATCTGATGAAGATCAACCACGCGACGCTGCCGGCGACCGTCACCGAGCTGAAGCACCGCGTCGGCGGCAGCCGCCTCGACCTCGCCACTGTCAACGATCGCGCCTTCGTCCCGATCGCGACGATGCCCTCCTGGCTGCAGGGCTTCGCCAGGCATCAGCCGGTGACGCCGGTCACCGAGACGATCCGCGCGGCGCTCCTCGGCGCCCCGGCCGGGAACGATGCCTGGCTGGCCGTCGCCTGGTGCGCGGTCATCATCGTCGGCTCGATCGCGCTCTCAGCCGCGCTCTTCCGCCGCCGGACAGCTTGACGAACTCCGATCAGTCGCTGACCGGCTCGTGCGCCAGGATTAGCAGCGCGCCCTCACCGCACTGGACGGTCAGCGCGTCGCCGTCGCGGGAGAGCACCGTGCCGGGAGTGGCGGCAGGAGCGCCGGGGACGAGGCGGGTCCGCAGCACGCGGATGGGCCGGCTCTCGACGACGCCGACCGCGCCGGGGGACATCCCGCGCCCGAGCGCCATCCAGGCGCGGCACTGATCGTGGACGTCGCGGGCCGACCGCGACCAGTCGATCGCCCGGTACGCCTCCTCGAAGTCCCCGGCGTAGAACGCTCGTGTCTCGTCCTGCGGCACGCCAGGGTCGCCGGCCGCGACCTTCGCCAGCGCCTCGATCAGCAGCGCCGGCATCTTCGGGAAGATAGCCGGAAACAGCTCGTCGAGATAGGCGTCGCCGACCGGCACGCGGAACTGCGCCAGGATCGGGCCGGTGTCGAGGCCGGACTCCAGCCAGTGGACGGTGAAGCCGACCTCCGGGTCACCGAGGCGGAACGCCCAGCCGAAGCTGTTCGGCCCGCGCCGCTCTGGCAACAACCCGCCGTGCAGGTTGATCGCGCCCAGCCGCGGCAGGGCGAGCACGTCGTCCGGAATGATCCAGGGAAACGACGCGGAGATGATTAGGTCCGGCCGCAGTGGGGCCAGCATCGCCGCCCAGCGGGCCGGGTGGTTCGAGACGAGCACATCCGCCCCGCGCGGCGCGGCCGCGACGACCTCCAGGTGCGTTCCCCGCCCACGCCCCCGCGGCCCCGGCGAGGTGACGACCCCGACCAGCTTGTGGCCGGCGGCGTCGAGGATCTGTTTGGCGAGCGTCACCGCCTGCCCGCCGAAGTCGGTAAATATTACGACGCGCCAGGGAGGGGGGACGAGGGGTCGCTGGGTTGCCATCGATGTCTCCCGTACAAGGCCGAATGCCGAGTGACCATCCTAACACCGACGACACGGCGACGCGGCTGAACGAACGGCGCACAAGATTTCTGCTGAGATGTGGCAAGACTCAATGGCGCCGCATGAACCGGTGCGCGAGCGGGAAGATCTTGCGGCAGCCGATCGGCGCAACCCCGTCAGTCTACCGGGATCCCTTCACGTTAATGCGACACCATTGGGTCGGGGACCTGTCTTTATGCAAACCTCCTCGCGCGTCCCGCAGCCTACGTCCCGCGTCCCGCCAGCTAATAGCGCTGCTCGAACCACTCGCTGGTGACGAGGTCCTGGTAGATCGTCCGCGAGATGCTCCCTCCAGGACGACCAGGAAGTAGCGCCGGCTGATCCCCTCGCGCCACCACTGTCGTCGATCCGCAGGCGCTGGCGGCGGCGAGTGACGCGCCGCAGCAAGCCGCGCTCGTCCGCCTCGACCTCCAGCGGCTTCGGCTGGTTGAGCGTCCCGACCAGGCTCTCGGCAGCCAGCCCCTTCCTCCGCCGGCCGGGCAGCGCCATCTCCTACCCCCTCGCATCCGGCTCCTCTCGCGCCAGCAGCCCCCAGGCGCGGCGACCGTCCGAACCAAACTGCGCCTGCAGCGCGCCGGCCGGCAGCCGGGCGATGCCGAGCAGGCTGGAGAGGACGAAGCGCTCCAGCCGGCAGACCATCTCCAGTGGCGCCGGCAGGAGGTCGACCGGGCCGCGAGCGAGGAAGGCGAGCGAGCACATCTCGGGGACGAGCCGGTAGCCGCCTGGCCGTGCCCGCCGCGCCGCGACGGCGGCGACGAACTTGTTGGCGCCTAGCCCCAGCCGCGGCCTCCTCGGGCGAGCAGGCGGCGATCAGGCGCGTCGGCGGCGTCGGTCAGCGCCAGCGGCAGCCTGTCCAGCTCGGGATGTCGTACACTTTCGATCCGGAGTGGAAAGTCCGGGACGACGATACAGGCAATGGCAAGGTTGGTCATGGCGTTCGCTTGCCACTCATCCACCACGGTACTGCTCCTCAGATGCTCCTGCTCCCAGGGGCCGTCCACCCGTCCGTCCACAAACTAGAACTCATGTTCTAGTTTTACAAGGTGTGACGCAAGATCACCCCCAGGCGGGCAGGCGGGGCAACGCTCCCGATCACGATCTCGACCAGCATCGACACCAGCAGCAGGAACCGAGGAGGGCCAGCACGGCATGGCAGCCAGCACGATTCTCACCGTCCAGGAAGCGGCCAAGCGCTTCGGCGCCGAGACGATCTTCACCGGCATCACCTTTCAGATCAACGAGCGTGAGCACATCGCGCTGGTCGGCGCCAACGGGGCCGGCAAATCGACCCTGCTCAAGATCGTCGCCGGGCTCGAGGAGGCGACCGAGGGCGAGCTGACCTTCCAGACCGGCCTGCGCGTCGCCTATCAGGCTCAGGAGGCCACCTTCACCGCCGACCGCAGCCTGTATGACGAGGCGCTCGACGCCTTCGCCCACGTCCGCGCCACGGCGGCGCGGATGGCCGAGATCGAGCAGGAGATGACCGGCGCCGAAGGGGAGCGGCTGGAGACGCTCTTCGAGGAGTACGGCCGGCTCTCGACCGAGTTCGAGACACACGGCGGCTACGAGATGGA
>DAOKZM010000458.1:0-2932 GCA_035325665.1 Thermomicrobiales bacterium
CTCCTGGTCACGCCCCTGGCTGGTGCGATCGGGCAGGCGGCGCCGCCGGCCGCCGGATTGCTCGTCGCGGCGCTGGCGGCTCCGGCGGTCCTCGCCGCCGACGCGCTGCACAAGGCGCGACGGCGAGCCGCGCGGGCGGACAACCCCTCCAACCTGACACGAAACTGACACGAGGGGCAACGCATCCTCAACGCGCCGTTGACGCCTGGGGCACTACGGTGGGGCCAACGAAGTGAGGCGTGTCGAATCAAGCCGGAGAGGAGCGTCTCATGGCACTCATCGACTTCCTGGCCACCACGCCCGGCCGGTTGCTGCGCATCGTGCTCGGCGCGGTCATCGTCCTCGTTGGGCTGCTCGCCTTCGACGGCGCACTCGCCTGGATCATCACGATCGTCGGGCTCGTGCCGTTCATGGCCGGCGCGTTCGACGTCTGCCTGGCAGCACCGTTGTTCGGCCTGCCACTGCGCGGGGGTGACATCCGCAACCGCAAGCGGCCGACCGTCAGGTAGACGCGGCCGGTTGCCTTCCCATACCCCGCATTCCCGCGCCGATCTGGACGCGGCGGCGCGGCCGGTTTAGTCTCGCTGCCTGTCTGCTGACGTAAGCGAGGACCCCACGAGGCTGCGAGAGGAGCGGGGATGGCCGCGCAGGTTATTCGGAATGGCACGCTGATCGACGGCAACGGCGGTGAGCCGACTCCCAACGGAGCGGTGCTCGTCGAGGATGGGCGCATCACTGCCGCCGGCCGCGACGGCAGCTTCGCCGTGCCGGACGGCGCGGTCGAGGTCGACGCGAGGGGATGAACCTGCAACGGATCCTGACGACCCCGTTCTCCTACCGCTTCTACGAGACGATCGGCTACATGCGCAAGACGCTGGACGTCGGCATCACGACGATCCGCGACGCTGGCGGCGCCGATGCCGGGATCAAGATGGCGGTCGAGAACGGGCTCATCACCGGTCCGCGGATGCAGATTAGCGTCAGCGTCCTGTCGACCACCGGCGGGCACGGCGACGGCTGGATGCTCTCCGGCAACGAGCTTCGCCTGTCGGGGAGCTACCCCGGCATGCCTGACGGCATCTGCGATGGGCCGGAGGAGGTACGGAAGAAGGTTCGCGAAGTCCTCCGCGCCGGGGCCGAGGTCATCAAAGTCTGCTCGACCGGCGGCGTCGGCAGCCCGACCGACCACCCCAACTTCACCCAGTTCTCGATCGAAGAGCTGAAGATCATGGTCGAGGAGGGTCGCTTCCGCGACGGCATCAAGGTCATGTCGCACGCGCAAGGCGCCGAGGGCATCAAGAACGCCGTGCTGGCCGGCATCCACTCGATCGAGCACGGCATCTTCCTCGACGACGAGGCGATCGAGCTGATGCTCGAGCACGGCACGTTCCTCGTGCCGACCCTCGTCGCGCCCCTTGGGGTGCTGGAGTCAGTCGAGCAGGGCAACGCCGCGCCGGAGTACGCGCTCAGGAAGGCACGCGAGACGATCGACGCGCACAAGGAGAGCATCGCCAAGGCTTACCAGGCGGGCGTGAAGATCGCGATGGGCACCGACGCGGCGGTCGTGCCGCACGGGACGAATCTGCGCGAGTTGGGGCTGATGTGCGACATCGGCATGTCGCCGATGGAGGCGCTCGTCGCCACGACGAAGGTCGCCGCCGAGTGCCTCGGCTGGCAGGACCGCGCCGGCACGCTGGAGGCCGGCAAGCTGGCCGATGTCGTCATCACCCGCACCGACCCGCTGGCCGATATCCGCTCCTTGGAAGACACCTCCAACATCGCGCTGGTGATGAAGGGCGGCGAGATCGTCAAGGACGTCCGCGACGCGTAGCGGCGCGGGAGCACGGCAACACTCCCTCGTGCGACCATATCAGCACGACGAGCGCCCGGTGCTCGACACGACCCAGCCGGAGACGATCGGAGCCGAAGAATGACCTCGAACCTGCTGACGCCGCGTGTGCTCATCAACGATGCCGCGGTTGACGAGCTGCCCGACACGCCGAGCCGCGAACCGCTCGCGTTTCACCAGCGGCTCGCTGGCTACGCGCCGTCGCGCCTGGTCGACGCGCCGGAGGCGGCGCGGGCGCTGGGGATCGGCCGGCTGCTGGTCAAGGACGAGTCGAGCCGGCTGGGACTGCCGGCGTTCAAGATCCTCGGCGCGTCGTGGGCGACGTTCCGGGCGCTGGAGGAGCGCGTCGGCGGGTTCGCCGACTGGCAGACGCTCGACGACTTGGCGGCGCAGATCGCACCGCGCCGGCCGCTAACCCTCGTCGCGGCGACCGACGGCAACCACGGCCGCGCCGTCGCCCGGATGGCGCAACTGCTCGGGCTGTCATCGCGCATCTACGTGCCGGACGACATGGTCCAGGCCCGCCGCGACGCGATCGCCAGCGAGGGCGCCGAGGTGATCGTCTTCCACGGCACCTACGACGAGGCGGTCGCCCGCTCAGCCGAGGACGCCGACGACCGCCACCTGGTGATCTCCGACACCTCGTGGCCCGGCTATGAGGATGTCCCGCGCTGGGTGATCGACGGTTACTCAACGATCCTCTGGGAGGTGGACGACGCCCTGGCCGAGCGCGGGCTACCGGCGCCGGATGTCGTCGCCGTCCAGATCGGCGTCGGCGCGCTGGCGGCGGCGGTCGTGGCGCACTACCGCCGGCCGGGCGGGGCGCACCCGACGCTCGTCGGCGTCGAGCCGGCCCACGCGGCTGGAATGCTGGCCTCGATGGAGGCCGGCGAGATCGTCTCGGTGTCGGGGCCGCACGACTCGATCATGGCCGGGCTCAACTGCGGCGCGCCGTCGATGCTGGCCTGGCCGGTCGTCTCGCGCGCCACCGACGTCTTCGTCTCGGTCCCCGACGAACGCGCCCGCGAGGCGATGCGCCTGCTGGCCGCCGACGGCATCGTGGCCGGCGAGACCGGCGCCGCC
>DAOKZM010000459.1:0-1989 GCA_035325665.1 Thermomicrobiales bacterium
GAACGAGGTACGCCAGGAGAAGTGGATGATCAGCAGCGTCGCCAGCGGCAGCAGAACGAGCTGGCCCATCCCCAGGCCGGTCGACGAGACGCTGAGCGCCATCCCGCGCCGCTTGACGAACCAGCGCGCGAGCAGCGCCGCGTTGGTCGATTGCCCGGCGACGCCGAAGCCGAGGCCGATGACGCCGCCGTAGATTAGGTAGGCGTACCAGAGACTGGAGGTGAAGGCCATCAGGATCATCCCGACGCCGTTGAGCAGCGCGCCGGCCGTCAGCACCAGCCGCGGCCCGTAGCGGTCGGCCAGCCGGCCGGCGAATGGCGGGACGATGGCCGAGACGATGGCGAAGAGCGACATCGCCAGCGCGAACGACGAGCGGTCCCAGCCGAAGTCCTCGGTCATCGGCTTGAGGAACACGCCGAACGCCTGCGAGAGGCCCGCGGTGAAGAACATCAGCATGTAGGAGACGAAGAGGATCACCCAGCCATAGTAGAATCCGCTCACCGTGCGGCGCGTCGATCCCGTTTCCACCATTTCCCCCGCGTTTCGGCCATACTTTGGCAGAGGTGTAGCACGGAGCGCCGCGCGCTGTCGAGCCTGGCCAGCCCAGGGAGGAGAAGCCCGATGTCGGAGACGCCCAGGAGCAACCCCAAGCCGGCCATCGATGAGATCGCCCAGCTGACGGCGCCGGAGGAGTTCCGGCGCGCGATCACGATGGACCCGTACTCGAGCATGTACACGTTCGACTACGACGCCTATCGCGGCGCGCCGATCGACCCGGACTCGACCTATCCCGGCGGCTCGATCGTCCCGCTCAGCGGCTACTACATCGACATCGACGGCGCGGTGATCGACTTCTACACCGAGGGCGATCTCTTCCCGCACCTCTCGCCGGGCGGCGGCGCCGGCCACTATGTCTTTCTGACCGACCGGCGCAACGCGACCGTCTCCGACCTCCGCTTCATGGCGCTACGACGCGGCTGGCAGGGCAACGTCCGCGAGCTGCACAGCTTCTGGACTGGCCGCCCCCGCGAGCTACACGTTCGGTAGGCCGCGCCGGAGTCCTGTCCCTGCGAGGCGCTTGTGCGCGTTTCCCTCGGCGTGGCTGAGGTCGCGTCAGTCACCCCCGCCGTAGGCCTGGTGGGCGCGGATCGTGGCGACGAGGACCTGGTCCATGAAGTGGGTCAGGTCGCCGGAGATGCGCGAGGCGCGCTGGCTCGACAGGTGCTCGTCGAGGATCTGGCTGGCGACCGACTGGATCACCGGCGTGCGGAAGAAGAGGAACGCCTCCAGGGCGTCGGCGGTCGAGAGGCCGACCCGCGCCGAGTAGTAGCCGTACTCGCGACCCAGCTCGCGGCCCTCTTCGAGGATCGCCTCGCGGTCGCCACGCCCGCTGATATAACGGATGGCGAGGTCGACCATCCGGCGCCCGAGCGGGCGCATCTCGTCGAGCGTCCGTGGGTCGTAGGCGCGGTACCAGGACCGGCTGCGCGCCTGGGCGAGGTAGTCGTGCTCGTAGGCCGACATCGAGCGATTCGTCAGCAGCCGCCGGTTGATCCCGCCGCGATGCGGCTCGCCGGCGACGATCGCCTTCAGGTCGTCCTCGGCGTAGCGCCGATGGCCGCCGGGAGTGCGGAAGACCGGCACCTTGCCGCTGTCCGACCAGCGCCGGAGCGTCGACTGATCGACGCCGAGCAGCTGGCAGGCCTGCTCGATCGACAGCCAGCGTGAGCCGATCGAGGCCGGCTGGTCGGCCGGCGGGCTGGCAGCGCGCCGGGCACGCGGCCGGGAGGGCGGCTTGTCGTCGTCGTGCATCGGCAGCTCGGCGTCGTAGGCAGAGGAGAAGGCGGTCATGGACTCTCCAGACACTGAGGCGGTGCTCCCCGCGCACCGTTGCTGGGCGGATGGTGTCCGAGGCGGCATTGTCCGCGCAGCCGTCGAGCCTGTCAATGTCGAAAGGGAGACGCGCGATGACGACCCCGCCGCTGACCG
>DAOKZM010000459.1:1999-2929 GCA_035325665.1 Thermomicrobiales bacterium
GTGCAGCAACACGTCGATGAGTGGGCCGACCGCTACTGGGGCGGCGAGTACTGGCCGCCGCTGGCCAATCTCGCCCGGCTGGTCGAGGAGGTCGGCGAGGTCGCCCGCGCCGTCAACCAGGCGCACGGCGCGAAGCGCGTCAAGCCGGAAGAAGCCGCCGCCGAGATCGGCGCCGAATTGGCCGACGCGCTCTTCGCCCTCGTCTGCATCGCCAACAGCACCGGCGTGGACCTCCAGCAGGCGTTCGACGCTGCTTTAGAGAAGTACCGCACCCGTGACGAGGAGCCTCGTAACCGCTAGAAGTACGACCCGATGTTGTGCAAGATCGACTCACCGCCGTCGACTACCATGATCGAGCCGGAGCAGAACGAGGCGTCGTCGCTGGCCAGGTAGACAGCCATGCCGGCCATCTCGTCCGGCTGGGCCTGCCGACCTATCGGCTGCATCGCCGCCTTCGCCTCTCGGGCGGCGTGCGCCTTCGCGGCGTCCTCCGGCGACATCCGTGCTCGTCGGCCGCCAAGGTCCGTATCGACGTAGCCGGGGCAGATGGCGTTGACCCGGATGTTCTCGCGCGCGTAATCAACCGCCATCTGCTTGGTGAGCATGATCAACCCACCCTTCGACGCCGCGTATGGCGCGACATTGGGCGCGGCGATGATGCCGTAGACCGACGAAATGTGGATGACCGCGCCGCCCCCAACTGCACGCATGTGGGGGATGGCGTACTTCGACGTGTAGTACGGCCCCATTAGGTTGACGTCGATCACCCGGCGGAAGTCCTCGGGCTCAATCTCCTCCAGGCGCTTGCCCCCGCCGCCGACTCCGGCCACGTTCACCAAAATGTCGAGCCGGCCGGCTTCATTCGCCGCCTGCTCGACCATAGCCTTCGCCGCGTCATGATCGCCGACGTTGCACTCGATGAACGACGCC
>DAOKZM010000460.1:0-313 GCA_035325665.1 Thermomicrobiales bacterium
CTGCAGCACTACTGGAAGGCGGACTTCGTCCCGCGGGGGACCGAGGAGGCGATCAAGGTCCATGCCGAATACGGGCCGAAGGCGCCGTCGCTCTGGTCGACGATGCACCTCTACCCGCAGAGCGGCGCGATCCAGCGCCCCGCCAGCGACGCCACGGCCTACGTCCATCGCGACGTCGACTTCGTCCACAACATCGTCGCCATCGACGCCGACCCCTCGAAGATGCCGGCGAACATGGCCTGGATGCGCGCCTACTCGGAGGCGCTCAAGCCGTACTCGGCTGCCGGTGGCTACGTGAACTTCATGATGGCCG
>DAOKZM010000460.1:323-2923 GCA_035325665.1 Thermomicrobiales bacterium
TCCACGTCAACAAGAACATCCTGCCCGCCGGATAGCCCGCGCAAGCCAGCCGGACCGGCGTCCGTTGCGGGCGCCGGTCCGGCGCGCGAACCTGAATAGGAGGCCTGCCAATGACGGAACCATGCACGGAGGCCGAGCGGGTCGAAGCATCCGCCCGGCTTCCAGCAGGAGATCAGGAACGATTCGCCGGATACGGGGTCATGGGACTGCCGTTCTCGTCGGGGCGCCTGCTGGCGCTGCGGCGGTTCCCAGCGTCGTCGGTTGGCCCCGGCTTCAGCAGCGTCTGGCACTGGAGCCCCGATGGACGCTGGATCTTCTACACGGACGTCGAGCCACTCTAGTCGTGCCCGCGCTATTTCGGCAACGATATCGCCGAGACGCGGGTCATACCGATCGACATCGACTGGACCGGGCCGCGCTCGCTGACGATCCGCACCGGCGACGGATCACTGGAGTGGCAGATCGAGCTCGGCTCGACGCTGGCGACGCGGGCGATGTCGCGAGTCGGCGCGCTGCTGCCCGATCCGCTCTGGCGCAGACCGGCAGTGCTGGCGATGATGGAGCCGGTCGCCTCTGTCGTCCTCGGGGTCGGTCGCGTCGGGCTCTCCGGCACGGCCTCTAACGGCCAGTCGTTCGTCGCTAACCCCAAGCTGCTCTGGTCGATTCCCGCCAGCCGGGCGCGGATCGGTGACCTCGTCCTCGACCGCGTCGGTCCGTTGCCGAAGCAGATCCGGATTGGCGACTTCTGGTTGCCGCAGCGGGGGATATTCGCCATCGGCGCGTCCTACCTCGAGCCGTTCGACCCCGCGCGCCACCTCGCCATCACCGCACGCGCGGACTGCCGCTAGCGGCCCGCGCCACAACTGGTTGTCGCCGGACATCGGGTCGTGATACAAGCACCAGCATCGGAACGTGGGCCCAGCTGTTCACCGCGACACTCCTGAACGCCGCTGAGCGAGGGTCACCACCAGCTGTGACGGCGCGCGGGAGTGCTCGGTGACCCAATCAGACGATAACGAGGCCCGGCCGGGCGCGAGCGGGCGACCGCGGCGCTGAAGCATCGCGATTTCCGGCTGCTGTGGGCCGGCCAGTTCGTCTCGACGCTCGGCACCCAGATGCAGATCGTCGCCCTCGGCTGGCAGATCTACCTGCTGACCGGCTCGCCGCTCAACCTCGGCATCCTCGGCCTGCTGCGGGCGGCGCCGACGATCGCCTTCGCGCTGGTCGGCGGAGCCTTCGCCGACGCCCGCGACCGGCGCCGGCTTCTGCTCGTCACCCAGGCGCTGCTGGCGCTCTTCTCGCTCGGCCTGGCGATCGCGACCGGCATCTGCCGCGCCTCGGTCGGGCTCATCTACGTCGTGACCGTCCTGACCGCGACGGTGGACGTCTTCGACGACCCGGCCCGCCAGGCGCTGATCCCCAACCTGGTGCCGCGCCACCGGCTGACCCAGGCGATCACGCTGAACATCGTCTCCGGCAACATCGCTGCCGTCGCCGGGCCCGCGCTCGGCGGGCTGGCGATCGCCGCCTTCGGGCTGACGGCGACCTACGCGATCGACGCGGCCTCCTTCGGCGCAGTCATCCTCGCGCTGCTGGCGATGCGCGAGCGGCCGGGCGTGCCGCTCGGCGCCCAGGGGGGCGTCCAGGCCGTGCTGGAGGGCCTGCGCTTCGTCCGCGAGAACCCGGTGATTCTGTCGCTGATGGTGCTCGACTTCCTGGCGACGCTGTTCGGCGCCGCGCTGGTCCTGCTGCCGATCTTCGCCAGCGAGATTCTGCGGGTCGGCGCCGACGGGCTGGGTCTGCTCTACGCCGCCCCGGCAGCGGGCGCGGTCGCGGGCGGGCTGGCGCTGTCGGTCCTGCCGGTCGCCCGTCGCCCGGGTCGGATGGTGATCCTCTCGGTTGCCGCCTACGGACTGGCGGTGGCAGTCTTCGGCGCGACCCCCAGCTTCCCGGTCGCGCTGCTGGCGCTAGCGGCGTCGGGCGCGGCCGACACCGTCTCGATGACCTTCCGCCACACGATCCGCCAGTTGGCGACGCCGGACCCGCTGCGCGGGCGGATCGCGGCGGTCCACTCGGTCTTCGCCGGCGGCGGGCCGGAGCTGGGCAACTTCGAGGCGGGGCTGACGGCGCGGCTGTTCGGCGCCCAGCCGGCCGTGATCGCCGGCGGGCTGGCCTGCATCGTCATCGCGGCCGGCGTTGCCGCCGCCAGTCCGCGCATCCGCAACTACCGCGTCGACGAACCGGAGCCGGTTATACACCCAGCGGCTCAGGAACCGCGGAGCAACGCAACATAAAGTGAGACGGCCCGTGGAGAGGGCCGCCTCGGGAGGGGTATTGGGGTATAAGGAGGATATGTGAGTCGGGATCCCCCGGGATCCTGGACGTCGGTGTGGGGGCACCGCCGTCGATTCTGACTAACGCAGAAGGCGTGCCACGGTTGCCGCCGACTGGTAGCCTCGGCCTAGCGCAGCAGCCAGGCTGCCACCGCGAGCGCGATGACCACCAGCGCGGACAGGATCAGCATGGGATCAACAGCCCGCCGGGCGCCGCCAGCCTCGCCAGTGCCGGTCGCCCGCGGGCGGGCCAACATCAGCGCCACC
>DAOKZM010000461.1:0-2916 GCA_035325665.1 Thermomicrobiales bacterium
TCCGTTGAGCGTCGGACAAATGGCTGGAGGGCAGCGATGGCTCGGCTCGCGTTGGCCGTCGACCTCGGCGGCACGAACCTGCGGGTTGCCGTCGTCGATCGCGACGGAGACATCCAGAGTGAAACACAGCAGCCGACCGGCGCGGCCGACGGCCCAAAGGCGGTCGTCGAGCGCATCGGAGATGCGGTCAACGAGCTCGCGCGGAACGCGCAAGTGCCAGCCGATATCCCGATCGGCGTGGCTTCCCCCGGCCCACTCGACCCGCGCACCGGCATCGTCTACTTCTCCCCGAACCTGCCTGGCTGGTCGGATGTGCCGATCTCGGCCTGGTTGCGGGAGAAGACCGGTCGCGAGGTGCTCCTCAGCAACGACGCCAACGCTGCCGCGCTGGGGGAAGTCTTCTTCGGCGCCGGCCGGGGCACGCGGAACCTCATCTACGTCGGCCTCGGCACCGGCGTCGGCGGTGGCGTGTATTCCGAGGGACTGCTGATCGACGGTGTCCGCGGGATGGGCGGCGAGCTAGGGCACGTCACCGTGGACCTGAACGGGCCGCGGTGCACTTGTGGCTCGGCCGGCTGCATCGAGGCGTACTGCTCGGCCTGGGCACTGACCCGTGACGCTCGCGAGCTCGTCGCGAGCGGCCGTGGGGCGGCGATCCTCAAGGCCGCCGGGACGGATTCCGAGGTTGGCCCAAAGGCGATCGGGACCGCCGCGCACGACGGCGACGCGGCCGCACTCGCGCTGCTCGACCGGGCCGGGCGCGCGCTCGGCGCGGGCTTGGCGAGCTTCGTCAACATCTTCAACCCGGAGGTGATCGCCCTCGGCGGCGGCGTCGCCCAGGTCGGTGATCCGCTCATCGAGCCGGCTAAGCGGGCGCTGGACGCGTTCTCGATGCCCGTCATGCGCAAGGACGCGCGGTTCGTCCCCTCCGAGCTGGGTGTCAAGACCGGCATTTACGGCGCGGCGGCGCTGTCGTTCTACGACGCGCCACACTGACCCACGCCGAAGCACCCGCCTCCGCGCGCTTGACACC
This sequence comes from Thermomicrobiales bacterium, assembly GCA_035325665.1. Taxonomy (GTDB): domain Bacteria; phylum Chloroflexota; class Chloroflexia; order Thermomicrobiales; family CFX8; genus JAMLIA01. The sequence continues at coordinate 1,034 of DAOKZM010000461.1, forward strand.
GGTTTTCTGACCCGTGTATAGTCCGCGCCGAACGAATCGCACTACCAAGCCAGATCGTCTCGGCCCGCTTCGCGTCTCGCACGTCAGGCAGGCTATTCGCAGTCAACACCGGACATCGCGCGTCGCCGCGGCATAGCGGGATCGGCGTAGCGACAGACGGGTGCAATGGATGAACGTCTGACCCGGCTGGGAGGTCAGGACGTAGTCCACGCCGACTCGCGCGGGCTGCTCGGTCATCGTCAGGGCATCGTTCGTTCGCGTGACGATTCGGCGTCGTCTGAGTCATGGCCGCACAGAGGAGGGAAGCCCCGGAGATGTTCGCATTCATCGTCAAGCGCGTGCTCTGGTTCATCCCAACGATTCTGGCCATCGCCATCGTGACCTTCATCATGATGAACCTCACGCCGGGTAGTCCCTTCCAGCCGGCCGGGGCCAACAACCTCCGCGAGGACATCATCAAGCAGATCGAGAAGAACTACGGCCTCGATAAGCCACTGCCTGTCCGATTTGTCATCTATATCGGCAAGGCGATTCGCGGCGACTTCGGCGAGTCGTACACTCGACGTCCGCAACAGGTCAACGACATCATCCGCCGCGGCTTCCCGATCTCGCTCCAGCTCGGCGCGATGGCGCTGGCCCTCGCGTCGGTCGGCGGGATCGTGCTCGGCGTGCTGGCGGCGGTCAACCAGAACGGCTGGCTGGACTACCTCTGCGCGACGTTCGCGATCATGTTCTACAGCGTCCCCAGCTTCGTGCTCGGCATTCTGTTGCTGCTGCTGTTCGTGATCTGGATACCAAGCTGGACAGGATGGCGATTCTTCCCGTTAGGAGGCTGGGACAGTCCCCGGTCGTGGGTCCTGCCCACGATCGCACTGGCAGCGGGGCCATTCGCCCAACTTGCCCGCTACACCCGATCGAGCATGATCGACGTCATCCGCTCCGATTACGTGCGGACCGCCCGCGCCAAAGGACTGGCCGAGCAGAAGGTCGTCCTCAAGCATGTGCTGAAGAATGCGCTGATCCCAGCCATCACGTTGATCGGCCCACTGTTCGCCGCTCTCGGCACGGGCTCGTTCTTCGTCGAGCAGGTCTTCAACATTCCCGGGATTGGCAAGTTCTTTGTCCTGAGCATGTCCTCAAAGGACCAGCCGATGATCATGGCCGTGGTGCTGCTCTACGGGACGTTCCTGGCCGCGATGAACCTCGTCGTCGACATTATGTACGGCGTGATCGACCCGCGCATCCGCATGAGCATCCGAGGAGAGTAACGGATGGCAAGCCCGCAGGACCGCAATGCTGACGCCGTCTCGCAGGCGCAACTCCTCGCCGAAGCGGCGGAGGCCGTGCCGGTTCGCCAGGCGAGCCTCTGGGGCGACGCCTGGCGCCGGTTGCTCAAGAATAAGCTGGCCGTCATCGGTCTCGTCACCGTCATCATCCTCGGTCTGCTGGCGATCTTCGCGCCGCTGCTGGCGCCCTACGGGCCGGCGGAAGTCGTCTCGCCGGACCTGCGCCTGATGAAGCCGTCGTGGTACTTCCCGCTCGGTCTGGACCAGAACGGGCGAGACATGTTCAGCCGGATGCTGTACGGCGCGCGGGTGTCGCTGCTCGTCGGCGTCGTGGCCCAGCTGATCGTCCTGGCGATCGGCGTGCCGATCGGCGCCATTGCCGGTTACTACTCCGGCACGGTCGATAACGTGCTGATGCGGACGGTCGACGTGTTCTACGCCATTCCGCAGTTGCTGCTGGTGCTGCTGATGGTGAACATGCTCGGGCCGGGCATGAAGAACATCTTCATCGCCATCGGCGTCACCGGCTGGGTCACGATGGCCCGGCTGGTCCGGGGAGTGATGCTGGCCAACCGGGAGCAGGAGTACGTCAAGGCG
>DAOKZM010000462.1:0-2896 GCA_035325665.1 Thermomicrobiales bacterium
ATTCGCGGGACGTCGATCTCGGCCGAGCCGTCGGGAGACATGACGGTCATCCGGCGCTTGTCACCGATGCGGGTCTCGTCGATCGCGCCGGTGCGGGCATTGACGACCCAGCTGTCGGGCGTCACGGTGCCGCCGACGATGCTCTCGCCGAGGCCCCAGCTGGCGGTGACCATGATCTGGTCGCGTCGCGCGGTGACGGGGTTGGCGCTAAAGGCGACGATCGAGACGTCGGAGCGGATCATGAGCTGGACGAATACCGCGATCCGCGAGTCCTCGACGGCGAGGCCCTGCTGGCGGCGGTAGATCCTGACGTGCCTGGCCTGGGCCGAGACCCAGCACCTACCGACCGCGGCGACGACGGCGTCGGCGCCGGAGACGTTGAGGAAGGTGTCGTGTTGGCCGGCGAACGACGCCTGGTGGCTATCCTCGTCAACCGCCGACGAGCGCACCGCGACGGCTGGGTTGGGCGTGCCGGCGACGGAGGCCAACTGCTGATAGGCGGCCGCGACGGCGTCGCGCAGCGCGGGCGGAAGGCGGGTCGGGTCGGATGGATCGTGGTGTGTCGCATGGGCCGGCGCCGTCACCGAGAAGCCGGCAGGCACCGGATAGCGGGCCGCCAACCGGGCGAGCTGGGCGACCTTGCCGCCGGTGATCGACGGGTCGCGCGACACGGGGTCTTCGAGCCAGAGGATGTCCGGCGACAGGGCGCCGGAGCGGGGGATGAATGTTACAGAAGGGTGGCTGGATGCGGGCTCGAGGGCGCGGGTCATGTATCCACCTCGGTGCGTCGTCAGCGCAGCCTGAGCGCGGCTGCCTAACGCTCGTTTGGGCCAATGCCCGGATGATGCAGCCCGCGTTACTTCGTGTCACCGAACGACGGTAGAGAATCGCAGCCGCCGCGCGGACAGGATATTGACCTGAACCGATGGACAGGAACGCGCGGCCCGGCGACGGCGAGGGGTGCGCGTTGACGCTATGTCCCAGCGCGTGGTAGCATCAGTCGTTCCGGCGTTGCCGGAGCTCTTGTTGTGTGCATTCAATTCCGTGATCGCGTTGAGGATTCCGGGTTGAGGAGGGTACAGGCAGCGTGCTGAAGATGCGACTGCGGCGGATGGGCGCCAAGCATCAGCCAAGCTATCGGATCGTCGTCGCCGAGTCGTCGTCGCCACGCGATGGCCGTTTTGTCGAGATCGTCGGTATCTACAACCCCAAGACATCTCCGATGACGCTGCGGGTCGACGCCGAGCGCGCGTCCTACTGGCTGAGCGTCGGCGCGCAGCCCACCGACAAGGTCCGCTCGCTGCTGGTTCGCGCCGGTGTCATCGAGGGCAAGCTCAGCCGCGAGAGCATCGAAGAGGGTTACGTCACCGAGGTGCCGCGCCGCGGCTCCGAGCCGAACGTGATCAAGGCGGGGACCCGAGCCGACGCGGCCGAGCCGGCGACCGCCTAGCCGGCCGGGTTGACGGGCGCAGCCCGGGCAGTCAAGCGCGATCTCATTGGCTGGCTACCGTCCTCGGGCGGTAGCCAGTATTGTCTTCACCGGCGGTAGCGACGACAGTGGGGGACGGGAGGACCAACATGGAGGACTCCGACATGGATCCGAACGCCGAGAACGAAGGCAACGTTGCCGGCGATAGCCCGATCGACAGCCTGGTCGCGTTGACGCACTATATGGTCGAGAACGTCATGGACGACGTCGAGGACATCCAGATCATCCCCGAGCGGCTCGGCTCGAACGTCCACATCAAGATCCGGGTGCCGGAGGAGGACATGGGGCGCGTCATCGGCCGGCAGGGGCGGATCGCGCGCTCGATGCGCACGATCCTGATGATCGCCGCGTCGCGGAAGGGCCTGCGGGCGAGCCTTGACATCGACTCCTGAGAATCCCGGGCGCCGGACGCCCTGGCGCGAGACCGGCGCGACTGCCCGGCCGGCCTCGCCGACCAACCCCGACCCGGCAACGCCGCCGAGTGACGTGTTCCTCTCGATCGGGCGCATCGTCACTGCCCACGGCATCGGCGGCGAGGTCAAGATGGATATCTACTCCGACGACCCTGCTAGGATCGCGAAGCTGCGCCGCGTCTACTTCGACGACGACCCGACGCCGCGCCAGCTCGCGGGCGTCCGGCTCCACGGCCGCCAGGCGCTCCTGCGCTTCCCCGATGTCACGACGCGCGAGGAGGCCGAGGCGTTGCGCGGGACGACCGTCCGCGTCTCCGGCTCCCAGCTGCGCCAACTCGAGCCGGACGAGCTCTTCCACTACCAGTTGATCGGGCTATCGGTCTACCTCGAATCGGGCGAGAAGATCGGCACGTTGGCCGAGATCATCGAGTCCGGCGAGGTGGACGTCTACGTCGTCCGCGACCAGGCTGGCCGCGAGCAGCTGTTCCCGGCGCTCAAGAGCGTCGTGCTGGAGATCGACCCGCAGGCCGACCGTGTCGTTGTCCGCCCACAGGAGTGGGAAGAGGAATAGCGTCCCGCGCGCTCCCCATTAGCTCACTACGGCGATTGCGTCGGGTCGACAGCCTGCCTTACTCCCTGTCATTCCGAGCCGCAGCGAGGAATCTCCCCCGCGTCCGATCGTGACCGGCCGGGGGAGATCCTTCGGTTGCGATCTCAGGATGACAGGCGACGGCTGCGGCTGCCAAAGACAGACGGCGTCTACTCGCTACTCTTCGGCTCGCCCTCCTCGATCGGCAGATCCGGGCGGTTGCCCCATTCGGCCCAGGAACCGTCGTAGACCATGACGTTGTCGTAGCCGGCCATCTTGAGCGCGATCGCGGCGTGGGCGGCGCGGACGCCGCCCTGGCAGTAGGTGATGATCGACGTCTCGGGGGTCAGGCCCGCTTCGGCCGCGCGCTGGGCCAGCGCCTCCGGCGAGCGGAAGCGCCGGTCA
>DAOKZM010000463.1:0-2263 GCA_035325665.1 Thermomicrobiales bacterium
GCCGCTGGCCGTCTGGTACCCGTCGGCTAGCACTCTCCGCGCCGACCTCGCCCCCTGGTTCGCCTTCCGCGACCACGTCGGTGTGGGGATGCTGCTGCCCCCCTCCGAGCTCGGCGACCTCGTCGACCACGCCCCGCGCCTCTTCGTCCCGCTCGCCGCGGCCGACCGGCGGATGCAGCGGGCTCTCCCCTGGCGCTGGCTGAGCGACCACTACCTGCTGCGTCCGGAGCGGGTCGCGTGAGCGCGCTGGCCGTAGAGACTACTCGTCCGATGGTCGCTGACGACCTCGGCTTCGTCTTCGCCTGCCCGCGCTGTCGCGGCGACCTCGTCGCGGACGGCCCTACCACCCTGCGCTGTCCGGCCGAGGGGCTGGTCTTCGAGCAGCGCGACGGCATCTGGCGCTTCCTGCCGCCCGACCGCGTCGCGCACTTCGAACGCTTCGTGGTCGAGTACCAGGCAATCCGCGACGCCGAGGGGCGCGGCCTGCCCGACCCCGCGTTCTACCGTGCCCTGCCCTATCGTGACCTCAGCGGGCGCTTCGCGGCCGACTGGCGCATCCGCGCCCGCAGCTTCGACGCATTCGTCGCCCGCGTCGTTGCGCCACTGGAGCGCGAGCGTGGCCGGCCGCTCCGCATCCTTGACCTCGGCGCGGGGAACGGATGGCTCTCCGGGCGCCGCCCAGGGCCATCAGGTCGCCGCCGTCGATCTGCTCGTCAACCAGGCCGACGGCCTCGGCGCCCACGTCCATTACGAGTCTCGCTTCATGCCGGTCCAGGCCGAGCTCGACAGTCTGCCGTTCGGCAGTGGACAGGCCGACCTCGTCGTCTACAACGGCGCGGTGCACTACTCGACTGATTACGCCGTCACCCTCACCGAGGGGTTACGCGTGCTCGCGTCGGACGGCGTCCTCGCCGTCGTCGACTCCCCGATCTACCGCGACGCATCGAGTGGCCGGCATATGCTTCGCGAGCGCGCCGCCGAGTTCGAACGCACCTATGGCTTCGCCTCCGATGCCCTTCCCTCCGAGGGTTTCCTGACCTGGGCGCGCCTCGACGACCTCGGCCACGACCTGGGCGTCGAGTGGACCGTCTTCCGTCCCTGGTACGGTTGGCGCTGGGCGCTTCGACCGTGGAGGGCGCGCCTGCGGAAGCATCGCGAGCCGGCCGCATTCGCCGTCGTCGCCGGGTGCCGGACCGGCGCCCGGGTCGGCCGCTCTCGTCGGGAGCAGCTGCTGACCCCGTTCGTCCGGGTACGCTACGCCCTCGCCCGTCGCCGCTCCGGCCGGCTTGCGATAGAGCAGGTCGGAAACCTCGACCTCGTCGTCCTGCCCGGCGTCTTCAACCCGGTGCTGATGCGCAGTGGCGCGGCCTTTGCCCGGCTTCTCGACGATCGCCTCGTCCCACGCGGCTCGCGCGTCCTCGAATTAGGGACCGGCAGCGGCGTCGTGGCGATCCGCGCGCTTGGCTGGGCGGCGACGGCCGTCGCGACGGACATTAACCCCGCCGCCGTACGCTGCGCGATGATCAACGCGATGCTGAACGACGTCGCGTCGCGGCTCGACGTCCGCGAGGGAGACCTGTTCGCGCCGGTGGCCGGCGAGCGCTTCGACCGTGTCCTGTTCAATCCGCCGTTCTTTCGTGGCGACCCGCGCGACCCGCCCGACCGCGCCTGGCGATCGTCCGACGTCCCGGAGCGCTTCGCGGCCGGACTGTGCGACCACCTTGCGCCCGGCGGTTGCGGGCTGCTGCTGCTCTCATCCCACGGCGACGCCTCGCTGTTCCTAGACTCGCTACGCGCCTCCGGCTTCGCCGTGGACGTCGCCGCCCGGGCGAGCCTGACCAACGAGACCGTCACGATCTATCGCCTGACGCCCGAGCGGAGCGAGCCATGCTGATCATGTACAACCCGACGAGCAACGCCCTGCGCAAGCCGGTCTTGCCGATGTCGCTGCTGGCCCTCGGCGCGTTGCTGGAGGGCGAGCACGACTACCGAATCGTCGACGGCAACATCGAGCAGGACCCGCTCGCCGCGCTCGATCGCGCCATCCGCGAGGACCGCGCCGACGTCCTCGCCGTCACCGTCATGCCCGGCCCGCAACTGGCGAACGCTACCCCGCTCTGCCGCCGCCTGAAGGAGATGCACCCGAACCTCACGATCGTCTGGGGCGGCTACTTCCCGACCCAGCACTACGAGGCCGTGCTGCGCTCGACGTTCGTGGACTTCGTCGTCCGCGGCCACGGCGAGGTGATCTTTCGCCAGCTCC
>DAOKZM010000463.1:2273-2885 GCA_035325665.1 Thermomicrobiales bacterium
GACCCGTACTCCATCCCCGGACTGGCGTATCGCCGGCCGTCGGACGGCGAGATCGTCTCGAACCAGCTCGCCCCGATCCCGCACCCGAACCAGATGCCCGACTTCCCCTATCATCGCGTCCAGATGCCGCGCTACATCCGCCCGACCTTCATGGGCAGCCGCACGTTGCCGCACCACTCCAGCTACGGCTGCCCGTTCCAGTGCAACTTCTGCGCGGTGGTCAACATGGTCGGCGGCCGCTGGTTCGCGCAGTCCGCGGCGCGGACTGCCGGCGTGGCTCGCACCCTCGTCGAGGGCTGGGGGGTCAACGCGGTCGAGTTCTATGACAACAACTTCTTCACCCACCAGGCCCGCACCATCGACTTCGCCGAGCGGATTCGCGACCTCGGCATCGCCTGGTGGGGCGAGGGTCGCATCGACACCCTGATGCAGTACTCCGACGCCAGCTGGAGGACGATGCGCGACGCCGGGCTGAAGATGGTCTTCCTCGGCGCCGAGTCCGGCTCGGACGAGACGCTCAAGCGCATGAACAAGGGCGGCGCCGCCTCGACCGAGAAGACGCTGGCGATCGTCCGCCGCATCTTCGAACGCACGGGCATGATCGAAAAGGTC
>DAOKZM010000464.1:0-683 GCA_035325665.1 Thermomicrobiales bacterium
ATTCGGTGACGGCCTCGCCGTCAAGGCGAACTTCCGATTGACTGACGGTGGCGGAGTCGTCGCGCTGCTCCAGCAGATTGGGGCGGGGAGACCCCGACTGGAACGCGTGCGGCTGGCGCTGGAACTGGCCCGGACCCACATGCGCGATCTCAGCGAGATGCTCGAGAACCACTGGCTGGCCGCAGACGAGCTGGCCGGGCGGCTCGGATTGGGACCGGATGTTCGTCATCCCGGCACAGTGCGTGCGCTCGTAAATCACGCGGGCTACGATGTCTTCAATCTGCACGCACCGTCCTTCGCGATGGGCCGCCGGACCTTTGGCGGTAGCCCAGACGCGACGTGAGTCGATCCGGCCGCGGTCGCGCGGTGGTTCGACTCGTCCGACGAGATGCGCTCGATGTTCGCTCTCATCACGGCCGACCACGACGCCGCACAAGGGCCGGGCTACTGGAAGACACTGTTGGGCGGCGTGTTCGAAAGATGGATACAGTCGCCCGGATACACGTTCGACGATTTGAAGCGCGTCATGACACCGACGCTGATCATGGCCGGCGATCGCGACCACTTCTGCTCGCCTGAGGAGGCAGTCGTCGCCTACCGAAACCTCCCAGAGGGAGAGCTGGCGATCGCGCCGAACACGGGGCACTGGATCAGCCCTCCGGTCGTTCAGATTGCCATCGACT
>DAOKZM010000464.1:693-2880 GCA_035325665.1 Thermomicrobiales bacterium
AGCTCCTGAGCCACTGTGTCTTGCCCCGGGCCGTCGGGCCGCGATGCAGTATCGAACGCTGCCGTCATCGCCGGAGTTCAACCTGGCTACCGAAATGCGTGACGCTTCAGGAACCCGTGAACCGTCGCGTTCCAGGCGAGGGGATCCTCGCGGGCGGCGCCGTGGTGAGCGTTGGGCAAGATGATGAACTCGCTGCCGGGGATCATCTGGTGCCACTCGTAGGACATGGTGATCGTCTTCTGAGACTCGTTGCCGCCGACGAGGACGAGGACTGGGATCGCGAGCGCCGCCAGCTCGGCGGCACGAGGACGCACGTCCCAGGCGCGAATAGCACGAAGCATGCGGACCGTGTCGGCCGGGGCGCGGCCGGCCGGGGCGGGCATGGTGGCGAGGAGCCGGCCGAGGTCGGAGTCGCCAAAGCCGGGGCGCTGGGTCGGCGGGCCTTCGGCCTGCCACGGGAACGAGCGTGGCTGGGTGACGATCGGCCGGCCGCCGGACTCGACGATACGGATCTGCTCGTCGACCCACTCCTGGGACTCCTCGCGGAACCACGGGACCGTGTGGCCGATGACGAGGCCGAGCGCGCGCTCGGGATAGTCGAGGCCGAACTGGCAGGCGATGACTCCGCCGAGCGACGCGCCAGCAATGATGGCACGCTCGATGCCGAGCCCGTCGAGCAGACCGCGAAGGTCGGCGGCGAAGTCGGCGTTCGTCCACTCGCCGTCCGGCGAGCCGGAGCGGCCGGCGCCGCGCCGGTCGAAGGTGATCACCCGGTAGAACTGCGAGAAGTAGGCGACCTGGAACGGCATCCAGGCCTGGTGGTGGTGGGCTTGCAGCACCGGCGGGAGGCCCTCGCCGACGTCCTCGAAATACAGCTCGACGCCGTTGGCGGTAAGTCGTGGCATCAGCCCTCCTTCGGCGCGGCGCCCGGGCCGAGGTAGCGCTCGAACCAGCCGACGAGGCGCTGAAGCAGGTCGAGCTGGAAGGCGCGCTCGTGGAAGGCGTGGCCCTGGCGCGGATAGGAGACCATGTCGGTTGGGACGCCGGTCGCCTTGAGCGCGGCGTAGAACTCGGTCGCCTGGGTGACCGGGATGCGGACATCAGCCTGGCCGTGGACCATCAGCGTCGGCGTCGTGACGTTGCGGACGTAGCGGATCGGCGAACGCTCCCAGGGCCGGTCGGGGTCGGCGTTCACCTCGCCGATGTTCCACTCGTTGTACGGGCGGATGTCGGTCGTGCCGATCTTCGAGACCCAGTTGGTCGGGGCAGCGCCAGCGACGGCAGCCTTGAAGCGGTCAGTGTGGCCGACTGCCCAGGCGGTCATGAAGCCGCCGAACGACCAGCCGCAGATGCCGAGCCGGTCGGGGTCGGCGACGCCGCGGTCGATCAACGAGTCGATGCCGGTCATGATGTCGTCGAAGTCACCACCGCCGAAGTCGAAGCGGTTGGCGCCGGTGAACTGGCCGCCGCGGCCGGTGCTGCCGCGCGGGTTCGGCATGAAGACGGCGTATCCGGCGGCGGCGAGGATCTGGCCCCAGGTGCCGTGGAACCAGTTGCCCCACTGCCAGGACGGGCCGCCGTGGATCGCGGCGACGAGCGGGAGGGGTCCACCCGGGTGGCCTGGTGGCAGCATCAGCCAGCCGTGGACGACGGTGCCGTCGGTGGCGCGCCACTCCAACGGCTCCATCGCGGCCATCGTGACGTCACGGAGCTGCGGGTTGAGGCCAGTCAGACGACGGACATCGCCGCCGAGCGGGCCGGAGTAGATATTGGCTGGATGATCGGCGAAGGCGCCAGCGACGGCGATGCGGCCGGCGCGGACATCCCAGCCGACTCGCGGATCAACCCAGGCGTCGTCCAACTCGCCACCGAGGCTGACCTGTTCCCACTCCGCGCCGTGCGGGTCGACGCGGTCGATCCGGGAGCGCTGGGTCTCGACGGCGTGGACGAGCAAGTCGTCGCCCTCGAAGGCGACGACGGTCGGCGTCATGCCTCGATCGTCTAGGACGGTCACCTCGCCGGAGCTCACATCGACGACGAAGACGTTGGTCGGGTCGATGTCGGGCACGCGCGAGCCGACGACGGCGACGTGGCGCCCGTCTGGCGACCAGACCGGAGCGCCGGGGAAGCCCCTGAGGCGGAGCAGCTCGCCCGCGCCGGACCCGCCGATGGCGGTGGCGACGAGCC
>DAOKZM010000465.1:0-2874 GCA_035325665.1 Thermomicrobiales bacterium
AGCCGGGGCGCCTATCCTGACCGGGCGTCCGGCATCGGACGAGGGGTCGGACAGAGGTGAATATGGCGATCGACCTTCGCGCGTTCTCGACGCTGACCTTCGACTGCTACGGCACACTGATCGACTGGGAGACGGGCATCCTCAACGCGCTCCGGCCCCTGCTGGAGCGACATGGTCGGTCGCTGGGCGCCGACGAGCTCCTGGAGCTCTTCGGCGAGCTGGAGGCTGCGGCCGAGGCCGGACCGTACCAACCCTACCGCGAGATCCTGGCGACCGTTGCCGAGGGGTTCGGCGAACGACTGGGTTTCGAGACGAGCCCGGAGGAGCGCGCCGCGTTCGGCGCGTCGGTCGGCGACTGGCCGGCTTTCCCGGACAGCGTCGCGGGGCTGCGGGCGCTGAAGCAGCACTACAAGTTGGTGATCCTGTCGAACGTGGACGACGACCTGTTCGCCGCTTCGGCGAAACGGCTGGAGGTCCCGTTCGACGCCGTCGTCACCGCCCAGCAGGCCGGCAGCTACAAGCCGAGCCTGAACAACTTCCGGACGCTGCTCGAACGACTCGACACGCCGAAAGAGAAGGTCCTCCACGTCGCCCAGAGCCTGTTCCACGACATCGCGCCAGCCAATGCGGTCGGGCTGACGACCGTCTGGATCAACCGGCGGCATGACCGGCCCGGCTTCGGCGCCACCCCGCCACAGGAGGCCGCCCCCGCCCTGGAGGCGCCGGACCTGCAGACGCTGGCCGAGATGGCCGAGGCCGCCTTCGCTGTCGAGGAGCGGTGAGCCGATGAGCCGCACGGCCGACGCGGTCGTCGTCGGCGCCGGGATCGCCGGGGCGGCGACCTTCTTCGAGATGGCGTCGATGGGCGTCGGACGCGTTCTGCTGCTGGAGCGGCGCGGGCTGACGGCGAGCGCGACCAGCGCCACCGGCGGATTCATCCAGTATCACTTCTGTCGCGACGAGGCCGAGACGCGATTGACCCAGGCGAGCCTGCCCATCTTCGAACATTGGAGCGGGGCGGTCGGCGCCGGGGATTGCGGCTTCGTCGCCTCCGGCTACGTCCGGCTGGAGCCGGAGCACCGTGCCGAGGGGCTGCGCGAGCGGGTCGCAATGCTCCAGCGGCTGGGAGTCGAGACGAGCGTCATCGGGCCGGACGACGTCGCCCGCATCGCGCCGGAGCTGCAGGTCGACGGCGTGGCGATCGCCGCATGGGAACCGGGATCCGGCTACGCCGACCCAGACGGGACGGTCGCCGGTTACATCGAGGCGGGGGCGCGGCTCGGCGGCGAGGTGCTGACCAACACGCCGGTGACCGGCGTCCGGTCGGCGTCTGGCCGGGTGATCGGCGTCGAGACCAGCGACGGGGCGATCGACGCGCCGCTGGTCGTCCTGACGGCCGGGGCCTGGTCGAGCGGGCTGCTGGCGCCGCTCGGCGTGGCGCTGCCGGTCGATATCTGGATGACGCAGTGGCTTGGCGTCGAGGTCGAGCCGGCCCTGCCGGCGACGCTGCCAACCGTTGGCGACGGCGTCTCGGGGTCGTACTTCCGGGCATTGCGCCCGGGCAGCGCCGGGCTGCTGGTCGGCCTCGGCGGGGTTGGCCGGCGGCCAGCCGCGGACCTGGACGAGCCTGAGGCGAGCATCCCGGCGAACCTCGCGGAGACCGCTCGCGAGCGGGTCGCGGCGCGTCTGGCGGGGCAGCGCGAGGTGCGGACCGCCGGTTGGCGCAGCGGTCCGGTGGCGCAGACACCGGACGCGCTGCCGATCATCGACCGGCACCCGGAGATCGAGGGGCTGTTCTTCATGGCCGGCGACTGCGGGACGAGCTTCAAGACCGGCCCAGCGATCGGCCTCGCGCTCACCGAGTGGGCGATGCGCGGCAGGCCGAAGGTCGTGGACGTCGCGCCGTTCCGGCTGGCGCGATTCACGCCCATTGAGTGAGGAGCGGGGACGACGATGAGCGAGGCTCGACCCACCTTCACGATCCGACCGGCGACCGCCGCAGACGTGCCAGCCGTCCGCGAGATGATGATCCGCATCTTCGATCTCGACTTCGGCTATGGCTACAAGCCGGAGTACCACGGCGACGTGGACGACATGCAGGGGACGTACATCGATAACCCGCGCCATATGCTGCTGGTCGCCATCGATGACGCGACCGGCGCGGTCGCCGCGACGGCCGGGGTGCGCTCCGGCGGGCTGAAGCCGGCGTTCAACCACGCCTGGCTCGTCGCCCGCTACGATCCCGAACGGACCGCCCAGCTCGTCCGCGTCTACGTTGCCCGCGAGTACCGTCGCCACGGCCTGGCCCGGCGGCTGGTGGACGAGGCGACGCGCTTCGTCGCGGCGACGCCGGGCTACGACACACTCTCGCTGCATACCGACCCGCGCTCGCCCGGAGCCGAGGCGTTCTGGCGGGCGATGCCGACGCGGCTGATCCTCGACGACCGCGAGGGGCCGTCGGAATCGCTGCACTTCGAGATGGATATCCCGCGGGGAGAAGGAGAGTCCTGACGATGACGCGCAACGATGGGGCCGGCGAGCGGCCGCTGGACGTCGATACGCTACTGATCCACGGCGGTCCGGGGCCAGACCCGGCGACTGGCGCGGTGACCCCGCCCATCCACCCCAGCTCGACCTTCGTCCGCCAGCGGATCGACGACAACGCGAAGTACCGCTACTCGCGCGGGGCCAACCCGACGCGCGATGCGCTGGAGGGTCTGCTGGCGACGCTGGAGCACGGCGTCGAGGCGGCGGCATTCGCTTCCGGCATGGCGGCGGTGAACGCGGCGATGCAGTTGCTGGCTAGCGGCGACCACGCGATCGTCGGCTACGACTGCTACCTGACGACCTACGACATCTTCGCCAACGACCTGC
>DAOKZM010000466.1:0-2851 GCA_035325665.1 Thermomicrobiales bacterium
CGGCGTCGGCCAGCGGCTCGAGCGACTCCAGCCCGAACTCGTCCATGAACTCGAGCAGCCGCCGACCGCCGACGTCGTTGCCGGCCACCTGGGCGTGGATGTCGCCGAGCACCGGCTCGGGCGTGCGGACGTTCGCCGCCAGCAGCTTCAGCAGCTCGCGGTTCTCGACCCCGGCGTCATAGAGCTTGGTGATCGGGACGAACAGACCCTCCTCATAGACCGAGTGCGCGTCCGTCCCCAGTCCGCGCCCGCCGATATCCAGCACATGACACGTGTTCCCGAAGAAACCGACGAGGGTCGGGGAGCTGGGGACGGGGGACGGAGGGCGGAAGATGGGGGTGATGACGGTGAAGTCGTGGAGGTGGCCAGAGGTCTTCTGCGGGTCGTTGGTGATCAGGACGTCGCCGGGCTGGAGGGTGTCGGCGGGATACACGGAAAGAAAGTGGTGGATGCAGGTGGCCATGGCGTTGATGTGGCCGGGGGTGCCGGTGACGGCCTGGGCGATCATGTTGCCGCGCGTGTCGAAGACGCCGGCCGACAAGTCGCCCGACTCGCGGACGATCGTCGTGAACGATGTCCGCATCAGCGCCGCCGCCTGCTCGTTGACAACGGCGATCAGCCGGTTCCACATAACCTCGAGGGTGATTGCGTCGATCATGATTCCCCCGTCGGGGCGTGCGGGAGGGAGGGAATGCGGCGTGTTTGCGTAGGGACAGGTCCCCGACCTGTCCGCGCCCGCAGGCGCCGCCCCCCCGCTTGCTCGTCACCCGTAAAACCGATCCGCCTCCCACGCCGCCGGATTGTGCTCGATGTGCTCCCGAATACGCTCCAGGTCCGCGTCGCTCCGGACGACGTGGTCGTAGAACGACCGCTGCCAGACCGGCTGCCCTTCGCTCCCTCGCAGGCGATTCACTGCCCGCGCGCTCCGCGACTTGAAGCTGCGCACGATCTCGGAGAGTCCATGATGCCAGATGTCTGGTTCGTCAGCATGAATCGAGATGATCCCGTGGAGGTGATTGGGCATAAGGACAAAGGCGTCGAGGTGGGTATGGGAGTGGAAGTCGGGCAGTTCCATCCAGCAATGCGTTACCGCGTCGCCAAAGTTGTTGACCACTATGCGACCGTCGGCGACGGTGCCGAACAGATGTCGACGATCGTGCGTGCAGATCGTGACGAAATAGTACCCCTCCCGCGCATAGTCGTAGTCGCTCAGCCGTGGCGACGAACGCCTCGCCCACCGCATGGAGTCAGCGCCCAACGCCCGCCCTTCTCACGTTGCGAAGGGGCGACCTCATGCTGACCAAGGCCAGCAGGCCCGCCCTCCCCGCGAGCATAGTCTAAGGGAAACACCAACCGCGCCAACGATCTCGCTGGTATCGGCCACCCAACCGGGGGCGGCGCCTGCGGGCGCGGACAGGTCGGGGACCTGTCCCTACGCAGTATCTCTACGCACGGCCGGATTCCTCCACGACCAGGCTCAGCAACTCGTCCACCCTGACTCGCGCGCCGGGGCCGAGGATGACGGTGGATTCGCGCTCCTCGACGACGGCGGGGCCGGAGAAGGCGCCGCCGGGGGCAAGGCGATAGCGATCGTAGACGGGGACGGGGACGAGCGCCTGCTCCTCGGGGAGGTAGATCGGGCGCTCGCCCTTGATCGCGGCGGCGGGGTCGGGAGCGGCGTCGATCGCGCTGGCGAGCCGGTCGAGCGGCAGGCCAGGGCGCGGGCCGGCGACCGTTACGCGCCAGGAGAGCGCCTCGACCGGGTTGCCGGACGGTATGCGCTCGAACAGCGAGCGGTAGACGTCCTCGAACGCGACCTGGAGGCCGGCGACCGAGGCGTCCGCGAGGAGACCATCCGGCAGCGGGACGGCGATCTCGTGGCCCTGGCCGGCGTAGCGCAGTTCGGCGACGCGCGCGACGGTGATCTCATCCAGCGCGACGCCGGCCGCGCCGAGGATGCGGCGTCCCTCCTGCTCCATCTCATCAAGCAGGTCGTTGACATGCGACCAGTCGAGCGCTGCGAGACGGCCGTAGTAGGAGCGGACGAAGTCGAAGGCCAGCGGCGCGGCCAAGAAGCCGACGGTCGAGGTGACGCCGGCGCCTAGCGGGGCGATCAGGCGCGGTGACGGGAGGATGGGGCTGACCCGCCAGGCGTGGACCGGCCCCGCCCCGCCGAAGGCGAAGACCGGGTAGGCGCGCGGGTCCTTGCCGCGCTCAATGGCGTGGATGCGGGCGGCGTTGGCCATATTCTCGTTGACGACCTGATGGATGCCCCAGGCTGCCTGGAGGACGTCGATGCCCAGCGGGCCGGCGACGTCGCGCTCGATCGCCGCGCGGGCGACATCCAGGTCGAGCATCATCCGACCGCCGAGGAAGTAGCCGGGGTCGAGGTAGCCGAGGACGAGGTCGGCGTCGGTGACGGTCGGCGCGTCCCCGCCGCGGCCGTAGCAGGCGGGACCGGGGTCGGAGCCGGCCGAGTCCGGCCCGACCTTGAGCAGGCCGAGCGCGTCGAGCCAGGCGATCGAGCCGCCGCCCGCGCCGATCTCGATCATGTCCACCACCGGGGCGCGGATCGGCAGGCCGGAGCCGCGCTTGAAGCGATGGACGCGCGCCGCTTCCATCATCGGCGCGACCTCGGCGCGGCCGTTCTCGATCAGGCAGGCCTTGGCGGTGGTGCCGCCCATGTCGAAGGCGAGCGCATCCGGCAGCCCCGCCGCGCGGGCGAAGAGAACGGTGGCGAGCGCGCCGCCGGCGGGGCCGGATTCCAGCAGGCGGATCGGGAAGGCGCGCGCCACCTCCGGCGCGCAGAGCCCGCCATCGGACTGCATCAGCCGCAGCGTCCCCGCGAAGC
>DAOKZM010000467.1:0-2486 GCA_035325665.1 Thermomicrobiales bacterium
CGAGAGCAGCAACGTCCTGTCGATCTCCCGCGCCGAGGACCGCATGCGCTGGCGCGATGGCGAGTTTGCCAACGCCCGCCAGCGACTGTACGACGCCCGCGCGGAGCGCGTCGCCCCCGGGCGCGACGACAAGGTGTTGGCCTCCTGGAACGGGATGATGCTCCGCGCCGTCGCCACCGCCGCCTGGGCGTTCGACGACGATCGCTACCGCGCCGCCGCCGTCGCCAACGCCGCCTTCATCCGCGATCGTCTCTGGGACGGCACGCGTCTCGCCCGCGTCTGGATGCGGGGGGAGGCGCGCATCGACGGCTACCTCGAAGACTACGCCAACTACGTCGATGGCCTCCTGGCGACCTGGCAAGCCACCTTCGACCCGCAGTGGGTGGCGCTCGCCGGGCAGGTCGCCCGCGCCATGCTCGACGAATTCTACGAGGACGGCGCCTTCTACGACGCTGGATCGTCGGGCGAGCAGCTCATCGGGCGGCCGCGCGACTTCAGCGACAACGCCACGCCGAGCGGCAACTCCGTCGCGTGCGACGTCCTGCTGCGCCTGGCGCATCTCACCGGCGACATCGACCTCGCGCGCATCGCCAGCAACGTGCTCAGCGGCCTTGCGCCACACGCCGCCGGCAACGCACTCGGCTACGGCCGCCTCCTCTGCGCCGCCGACCTCGCCATTGGCCCGGTCGCCGAGGTCGCGATCAGCGGCGACCCGGACGCGGACGATACCGCCGGGTTGCTCGCACCACTTCGCGAAACCTTCCTGCCACGCGCCGTCGTCGCTGTCGGCGCGCCGGATCAGGACACCGCCAGCATCGTCCCGCTTCTGGCCGACCGTCCGCAGATCGACGACGCCGCGACTGCCTACGTCTGCCACAACTACACCTGCCAACTGCCGACCAACGATCCGGAGACCATGATGGAGGAGCTCGCCGGCATCACCGGCGGTAGTTGACGGGCGATACACAGGACCGATGAGTCGCCACGGACGAGGGCTGAACGCAGTGAAGTATCGGTTGTCACGCGTTGGCTGCGATCAGACACAGGAAGGACGGATCCTTCGTATTCGCTCGGGATGACATGCGACGGGGAGAGCATCGTTCGGGCTTACGTCGAGATGTTCGGCATCACCTGATCGGCGAAGAAGCGGAAGAAGCCCTCCTGGTCGTGGCCGACCTGATGGACGTAGACGTGGGTAAAGCCAGCGTCTGTCAGCTCCTTGATCTTCGCCAGGTGCGGCGCGGGGTCGGGGCCGCACACGACGCCCTTGGCCACGTCCTCCGGGGTGACGAGCGCGGCGGCCTGCTCGAAGTGCCGGGGCAGCGGCAGCTCCTGCTGCATGTCCCCCTGGATCCCCGCGATCGGCCAGATCTCGTGGGCGGTCTTGCGCGCCTCCGCCTCGGATTCTGCCCAGCAACAGGCGTATAACCGATCCGCGGCTTTCCGGCGCCTCCCGCGCCGTCGAACGCTTCGACGAGTTTCGAGTCGGTCGAGATCGAGATCAGGCCGTCGCCAGCCCGGCCGGCCAGCTCGGCTGACTTCTCGCTCGCCGCCGCGACCATCAGCTCGATCGGCTCCTCCGGCAACGTGTAGAGCCGGGCGTCGATAGCGCGATAGCACAAGCCATCGTAGCTCTGCAGCCCGCCTTGCCAGAGCTCGCGGATGACCGCGATGGCTTCCTCGAGCATGGCACGCCGTTGTTGGCCGAGGACCAGCGCTCGCCGACGATGTGCTCGTTCAGATTCTCGCCCGTCCCGACTCCCAGGAAGAACCGCCCCGGCATCATTGTCGCGACGGTTGCCGCCTGCGCGATGTTCGCCGGATGGATGCGGACCGTCGGGCAGGTGGCTCCAGTGCCGACCTGGAGCGTCGATGTCTCCCGCGCGATCGCGCTCAGCACCGTCCAGACGAAGGGGCTGTGGCCCTGCTTGTCGATCCAGGGGTGGAAGTGGTCCGAGATCAGTGCGAAGCTGAACCCGGTCTCCTCAGCTCGACGGGCGTAATCGACGAGATCGTTCGGAGGATGCTCCTCGCACGACAGCGCGTAACCAAGCTCCACCAACGCAGCCCCCTTTCGTTTGGCCGCGCATCGACGCAAGGACTGCCCGTTGCTCAGGCCAGCCAGGTCGCCCCGAGCGCCGGCAGCCGCAGTTCCCCCTCCACCTGCCGGCCGTCCAGCGTCCGGTCGGTCGCGATCAGGACCTCGCGGTAGCCGGCGGGGATCGCGCCCGTGCGCTCCTCGTCGGCGGTGTTCAGGGCGCAGAGGACCGGCCGCTCCCCGGCAGCCGCACGCTCGAAGACGAACGTCTCCGCGTCGCTCGCAACTACCGAGAAGAAACCCTCGTGCAGTGACGGCTCGGCCCGCCGCAGCCGGATCGCGTCGCGGTAGAGCGAGAGCATCGACCGCGGGTCGTCCTGCTGCGCCGCAACGTTGATCTCCTCCGGCCCGAACGGAAGCCACGGAGTACCGTCGGTGAATCCCCGGC
>DAOKZM010000467.1:2496-2849 GCA_035325665.1 Thermomicrobiales bacterium
GTCCCACTGCATCGGCGTCCGCTGCGGGTCGCGACCGATGTGCCGGAATCGCGCCGGGTCCTGTTGCCGCTCGGGCGGGACGTCGGCGTCCACCATGCCGATCTCCTCGCCGTAGTAGAGGAACGGCGTTGCTCGCAATCCGAGCAGGAGCAGGCAGGCGGCCCGTGCTCGCAGCGATCCCTTTCCGTCGGCGTCGTGCCGGGACGCGAACCGCGAGCGGTCATGGTTGTTCAGCGCGTAGCATGGCTGGGCGGCCCCGCCCAGCTCCGCCTCCAGCTCGACGACGACGTCGCGGATCGCGTCTGCCTGCCAGGGGGTTACCACCGAGTCATCGACGATGAGCTGGAAGTTGA
>DAOKZM010000468.1:0-2844 GCA_035325665.1 Thermomicrobiales bacterium
GGCCGTCCTCCACGGCCTCGGCTTCCCCGAGGAGATGTTCGACGACCCGGTACGCCAGCTCTCCGGCGGGCAGAAGACGCGCGTGGCGCTAGCCAAGGCGCTGCTGTCCGATCCCGACCTGCTGATGCTCGACGAGCCGACCAACCACCTCGACCTGCAGGCGATCGAGTGGCTGGAGGAGTTCCTGCGCGGCTGGAACCGCGCCTTCGTCGTCGTCTCCCACGACCGCTACTTCCTCGACAAGGTGACGACGCGCACCCTCGACCTGGCCTTCGGCAAGCTGGAGGACTACTCCGGCGGCTACAACCGCTACCTGAAGCTGCGCGAGGAGCGCATGGCCCGCCGGCTGAAGGAGTACGAAGAGCAGCAGGAGTTCATTGCCCGGACCGAGGAGTTCATCCGCAAGTACAAGGCGGGGCAGCGCTCGAAGGAGGCCCGCGGCCGCGAGACGCGCCTCGCCCGGCTGGAGCGGCTGGAGCGACCACAGGAGCACGAGAAGCTGAGCCTGCGAATGCGCGCCGAGCTGCGCCCGGCACGGACCGTCATGACGGTCAAGCCGATCACGATCGGCTACCTGCCGCGCCCGGAGATGGGTGAGACCGAGCCGGACGTCATGGTCCGGACAACGAAGGAGCTGCAGATCGAGCGCGGCGACCGGGTCGCGCTGCTGGGACCGAACGGCTCCGGCAAGACGACGACGCTGCGGACGCTGGTCGGCGAGATGCCGCCGCTGACCGGCCGGATCGAGCTGGGCTCCAACGTCAAGGTCGCCTACTACGCCCAGGGACACGAGGGACTCGACCCGACCAGGACGGTGCTGGAGACGTTGCTGCACGACAAGCCGCTCGGCGAGGAGGCGGCGCGAACGCTGCTCGGGCGTTTCCTGTTCTCCGGCGACGACGTGTTCAAGCCGGTCTCGGCACTCTCCGGCGGCGAGCGCAGCCGGCTAGCGCTCTGTCGGCTGACGCTGGAGCGCGCCAACTTCCAGATCCTCGACGAGCCGACCAACCACCTCGACATCGGCGCCCGCGAGGCGCTTGAGGAGGTGCTGGACGGCTACGACGGGACGATGCTGTTCGTCTCCCATGACCGCTACTTCATCGACCGCATCGCCAACCGGGTCTGGAACATCGAGGACGGCGACATCGCGACCTACCTGGGCAACTACACCGACATGCAGCGCCACCGCGCCGCCCGTCAGGAGGCGCCGAACACCATCGCGCCGCCGGCCGCGCCGGTCCGTCACGCGGCCACACCGGAGCCGGCGACCCCCGCCGCTGTCGAGGCGACGCCACAGCCGCGCACCAGCAGCCGCCAGAACGAGCGGGCACTGCGCGACGTCCAGAAGCGGTTGAGCTCGGCCGAGCGGGAGGTCGGCCGGCTGGAGGCGCGGCTAAACGACGTCTCCGACGAGCTGACCCGCGCCAGCATCGACCAGGATACGGACGCCGTCGCCCGGCTCGGCGCCGAGTACGAGCGGCTCCAGTCGCAACTCGAGGACGCCTACGCCGCATGGTCCGACGCCACCGCGGCGCTGGACGCCCTCCAGACCGTGGCCGCACAATAGCGCCAGTACGACAGATGGGTACAAGAACTCCCCCTCTTTCAAGGTTGGGAGAGGGACGGGAGCCCTTTGGGCAGAGGTGAGGGCCGCCATCACATGCGCCGCAAGCACGTCATCGGGCTGACCGGGAACATCGCCACCGGCAAGACGACTGTCGTCGAGATGCTCGTCGCTCTCGGCGCCGAGGCGATCGACGGCGACCGGATCGTCCACGAGCTGATGGGGCCGGGGTCTCCCCTGACGGACGACATCCGCGCCCGTTTCGGCGACGAGACGATCAACCCGGACGGCAGCATCAACCGGCCGGCGCTCGGCGCGATCGTCTTCTCCGACCCGGCGAAACTGCGCGAGCTTGAGGCGCTAACGTGGCCACCGGTGCTGAAGCGCAAGCGTGAGGCGATCTACGAGCCTGGACCGGATGTGCTGGTCCTCGACGCGATCAAGCTGTTCGAGTCGGGCATGGCCGAGGACTGCGACGAGGTCTGGGTCGTCACCGCGCCGCGCGAGCGGCAGATCGAGCGAATCATGGCGCGCAACAAGGTCGACCGCACCGAGGCCGAGCGCCGGATCGCCGCCCAGCCGCCGCAGGAGGAGAAGGTCGCCCGCGCCGACGTCGTCATCGACAATGGCGGCTCGCTTGAGGCCCCCCGCCAGCAGATCCTCGCCGCCTGGCAGCGGCTCACTAGTGGGGACGCCGAGGCAGCGTCGGGCATGTAGCGCCAGTGGCCCCATCGCCCAACGGATCGTCCAGCAAGTATTCTCTACAGTGAATCTCACGCTCTGCGCAGAGACGGAGTTAACTCTATCTTTACGCAATCTTTGTGCACCACGCTCCCGACCGATGCCCGCTCGCAATCACTCGCCCGGCAACACTTGGACCGAGGTGACGACGATGATCGGCTTGCCGGCGTAGGCGGCAACGGCGGGGGGGGCCCGGTCGCAGCCGGGGAGGTCCGGCGGGTTATCGGGATCGAAGCGCTGGACGGCGCCGTTGACGACCACCGTCACGCCGGGGGCGACGGTGGCGGGAAGCTGGTCGGTCGTGCCGGCGATCATCAGCACACCGTCGGGGCCGATCGAGACCGCCCGGTCGGTCAGCCTGGCGACGACGGTGTCGATCACTGTCACCGTCTTCCCCTCCCAGGTGTCCGGCTGCGACAGGATCGCCTCGATGTTAGCGGTCGGGGCCGGAGCGATCACGTCGACGACATCGCTGACGAAGACGGGCTTGTCCCGCCAGGCATCGAACGCCGGATCGGCAAGGAATGCGAACGCTTCTC
>DAOKZM010000469.1:0-2834 GCA_035325665.1 Thermomicrobiales bacterium
AACGGCGAGGAGGTCCAGTCGAGCAGCCGGGTCGGCAAGCCATGGTGCTGGGCCACCGCCAGCCAGTGCCAGGTCGAGTCGATCGGGATGCGGTCGATCATCTCCATGTGCGCGTACTTGCGGAAGTTGCGCAGCAGGTGGCCCTCCAGCTGCTGGTAGGGGCCGCCGAGACGCATCAGGCTGGTGTTCAGCGTCGAGAAGGCGGCGTTCGACACGCCCCGGAAGACATCGTCCGAGCGGAAGCGCCCGATGCCCGGCTCCCAGGAACCGGCGTAGAGCGTGTCGACCAGCTCGTCCCAGCTCGCGACGCGAATCTCCTGCATCTGCCCCCTGCGCTCCCGATCTGTCGTCCCGCCTGTTGGCGCGCATATTCGATTCCACAACGGTACACTCTTGCCCCACCTCCGGAGGTCAGATGGGGAGGGCGAATCATGCGCCTGCGCTATTCGGTCAAAGCGATCATCATCGAGGACGGCCGGCTGCTCTGCATCCAGAAGCGTGACGACGAGGGGCTCTACGTCCTGCTGCCCGGCGGCGGCCAGGAGCCGGGCGAGACGCTGCACGAGACGCTGCGCCGCGAATGCCGCGAGGAGGTCAGTGCCGAGGTCGAGATCGGCGACTTGCGCTTCGTCCGCGACTACCTCGGCCGCAACCACGAGTTCGCCGACCATGACAGCGACGACCACCAGGTGGACCTGATGTTCGACTGCCGTCTGGCCGACGACGCGGTTGCGGCCCACGGCCCCAGCCCCGACACGGGCCAGATCGACGTCGTCTGGATTCCGCTCGCCGAACTCGACGCCGCTCGCATCTACCCACGCATCCTCGCCCGCCTGCTGCAGGACGGCGCCACCACTCCCATATACCTCGGCGATGTCAACTGACCCGACCGTCCTGTCGCGAATCTGTTACGTCGCGCCTGACTTTGTCACTCGTTCGTCACCGGCCGGAGGTTACCCTTCCGGCAAGCGCTGGCGCCTGTGCGTCGAGAGCGAAGGGGATGACGAGATGACATCGACGATCGTGATTCCGCTGAGCGATCCGCAGGTTGACCTAGAGGGCATGGCCGAGCGCGCGATCGGCTGCACCCGGATGCTCCCCGGCGCTGCCGACGCCGACGTGGTCCTCGTCTCGGCCGTCTCTCGCGACGAGCAGGCCGCGCCCCGGCAGGAATATCTGGATGCCCTGGCCGCGTCGATCGGCGAGCGGGCGCGGTCGGTCGTCGAGTACGGCGACCCGGCCGCCGTTATCCTCGACGTCGCCGCCGAGGTCGAGCGGCCGGCCATCGTGATGGCCAGCCACGGGCGACGCGGCATCCAGCGCAAAGTGCTCGGCAGCGTCGCCGGCCGGGTGGTAAGCGGGGCGCGTTGCCCGGTCGTGATCCTGCCGGGCGTGGCGGTTGCCTGCCCGGTCCGGCTCGCTCGTGTGCTGATCCCGGTCGATATGCACGAGGACGCCGCCGACCTCGTATCCGCCGCGGTCGAGGTCCTGGCGCCCGAGCGGGGGACCGCGCTGACGCTGCACCTCCTCGACATCGCCGACCCGACCCCGCTACGCCCGGCCACCGTCGCCGGGGAGGGGTTCGAGGCTAGCCGCGATGTCCCGGCTCACGCCCTGCGCAGAGTGGCCGAGGGGGTGGCCGGCGACGGGATCGCGGCGACCTGGGAGGTGCGCATCGGCGATCGCGCCCGCGAGACGGCGACGGCGGCGGGCGACAGCGGCGCCGACATGATCGTCCTGGCGACGCACGGCCGGCTCGACGTCGAGCGGACGCTCGCCGGGCTGCTGGCCGAACTGGTGGCCGACGAGCTGGCGGCGCCGATCCTGGTGCTGCCGCCGGCCTGGCTGCGTTCGCGGCGGACGAGGACGCCGCTGAACACCGCCTGGCCAGGCTGAGCGCTCGTCATCGCAAGTTCACGGTCGGTTCATCGCCGCTTCAGCGCCGGAACGTAGCATCAAGGTGGCGACCGCGGCATCGCCTTTGCGTTATCCCGACTCGGGAGGAGACGCGCCGGCCCGCCCGGCGCCCGGAACCGGATAGGAGCCTGGCCCGTGGATACGGCAATCATTACCCTCACCGCCACGGCAGCCGTCATCGTGGTCGCGCTCTACGCGCTCTCCCTCTGCCGGCCACGCGCGTCGCACGACGACGCCGAGCCGGTCGTCGGCGTCCAGCGCCACGGCCGCATGTACTACGTCCCCCGCTCGATCCTTGAAGAGCGCGAGGCCCGCGGCGCCTGGCTGCTGAGCGCGCGCTGGCGCGCCGTCACCCTCGCCGTCCTCGGTGGCAGCCTGCTGCTAGTTAGCTTCCTGCGTCTCGCCTGATCGCCTCGCGACCCAGCCACACGACCTCGACCGCCTCCTTGCGTCGCTTCATGTCCGTGATATAGTTCCGCGTCCTGGAAATATCCGGGTCACTGGAATGACTGCGCGTCTCAGACAGAGGTGATGATAACCAGGATGCGAGAGGAGCAGTCCAGCCGCTTCGTCGAGCTGGCCGGGCGGATCCGTTCGAGCATGGCCCGCCGGCGTTACGCCGCCGAGTGGTCGGAGCTCGACCTGACGATGCCGCAGCTGCGGTCGCTGGCGCTGCTCTTCACCGGACCCCAACGGATGAGCGAGATCGCCGAGACGCTCGGCACGAGCTTGCCGGCGACGACCAGCCTGATTGACCGGCTGGTGGACAAGGGGCTCGTCGAGCGGGCCGGCGACAGCGCCGACCGGCGGGTCGTCATCTGCCGGCTGACGCCCGACGGCCAGCGCGAGGTCGAGCGGCTGCATGGCATCACCCATGCGCGGCTCGAGGAGCTCGTCGAGGTCCTGACCGACGCCGA
>DAOKZM010000470.1:0-712 GCA_035325665.1 Thermomicrobiales bacterium
GTGGGCCAGCGAGATGAAGCTCAGGTCGGCGACCACCAGGTCGAAGCCGGCCGGCGGAAACGCCGGGCCGAGCAGCGCCGGCACGAGCGTTCGCACGTGGATGCCCTCGAAGGCCTGCACGCGCGGATCGTCGATGTTCAGGACTGCCAGCCCGTCGGACGGCAGGGCCTCGACCAGCTCGGCCTTCGTCTCGGCGATCGCCTCAAGCGAGCCCATCCGGCCGAGGTGCGAGTGCGACACGTTCGTCACGACGCCGATCGTCGGTTGGGCGATCTCGGCGAGCTGGCTGATCTCACCGAAGGCGTAGGCGCCGCCCATCTCCAACACGACGACATCGGTATCTGGCGTCACCTCCAGCACTGACAGCGGCAGGCCGATCTCGTTGTTGTAGCTCTTGCGGCTGCCCGTGATGCCGATCACCCGGACATCGCTGAACAGCGAGCGCCAGTAGGCGGCCAGCGACTGCAGCGCGACCAGCGTGTCCGGCACGACGATGACCGGCAGGTCGCCGAGGTCGTAGCGCCGGAACCACTCCTCGTTGACCATCACCGCCCCGGCCCCGGCCTCCAGCGCGTCCGGCACGAAGCGGTGACCGTCCATGCGCTCGCCCTTCAGAGCGATGAAGAGGTCGCCCTCGCCGACCTCGCGCGAGTCGTGGACGACCCGGTTCAGCAGGTCGTTGCGCGAGATGCTGCCGAACAGCCGCCCGCGC
>DAOKZM010000470.1:722-2831 GCA_035325665.1 Thermomicrobiales bacterium
CAGCCAGGATGTCGTGCACGCGAATCACGGCGCCGCCTCCAGATCGTCGGGTGGTATCCCGTACAGCAGGAAGAGCTGCTCGAACACCTTCTGCAGGACCGGCCCGCTCACTTCGAGGCCGGTCCCCTCCTCCTTCGGCCAGTCGATCTTGACCAGCACGCTGAAGCGCGGGCTCTCGACGGGGCCGAAGCCGACGATCGACGCGATCGTCGCGTCCTGAATATAGCCCCCGGCCGGCGATGGGACCTGGGCCGTCCCGGTCTTCGCGCCGATCCGGTAGCCTGGGACGGTCGGGTAGAGGCTGTCCGGGTGGTCGACGACGCTCTCGAGCATGCCGCGCATGGTCGCCGAGGACTGCTCGGAGATCACCTGACGGACGACGGTCGGCTGGGTGACGGTCGTCCCGTCCTCGGAGTGGACCTCGGCCACGACGAAGGGCTCCATCAGCCGGCCGCCGTTGACGATGGCGGAGAAGGCGTTGACGAGCTGCAGCGGCGTACAGGCGATGCCCTGCCCGAAGGCGGTGGTCGAGTAGAGCGCGTCGTTCCAGCCCTCCTCGCCAGGCAGGGTCAGAATGCCCTGCTCCTCGCCCTGCAGGTCCACCCCCGTCGGCGTGCCGAAGCCGAACGCCTCGAGTCCCTGATAGAACCGCTCGCGTCCGATCTTGTCGGCGACGAAGATCGCGCCGAGGTTGGACGAGCGCTGCAGGACCTCCGTCATCGTCTCGGTACCCCAGACCGCCCCCTCGAAGTTCGTGATCCGACTGCCGTCCGCCAGCTCGACGTAGCCCGGCTCGTCGTTGTGCGTCGTCTCCGGTGTCACCGCGCCGCTGTCGATGCCGATCGACATGACGACGGACTTGAACGTCGAACCAGGCTCGTAGACCGCCGAGATGGCGGGGTTGAGGTAGGTTGCCGGGTTGGTCACGTCGGCGAAGTCGTTGGGGTCGAAGCTCGGCTCGCTGGCCATGCCGAGGATCGCGCCGGTATTCGGGTCCTGAACGATGATCGTGCCGCCGATCGCGCGCTGCTCCTTGACGGTTTGGCGCAAGATGCGCTCGATCGCCTCCTGGACAGCGCTGTCGATCGTCAGCGTCACGTCGGAGCCATCGACCGGCGGGTCCCAGGTGGACTGGGTCAGCGCGATGACGTTGCCCTGGCCATCGCGCTCGCCGACGAGCTTACCCGGCTCGCCGCCGAGGGTAGCGTCGTACTCCCCCTCGATCCCGTAGTTGCCAGCCATCGCGTCGTTGGTGAAGCCGAGGAGCTGCGAGGCGAAATCACCGAACGGGTAGACGCGGCCCGGCTCGGCGTCCAGCACGATGCCGGGCAGGTTGAGCGCGCGGACCTGGTCGCCGGCTTCAGGCGAGAGGTGACGGGCCAGCACGACCCACTCGATGTCCGGCTGGCTTAGCGCGTCGAGCACGTCGGCCGGCGTCCGGCCGATCAACGGCGCGAGCTGCTGGGCGGCCGCGGCGCGATCGGGGATCTGGGCGACGATGGCCGAGACCCGCGTCGCCGGGACATTCGTTGCCAGCCGGATTCCACGGCTGTCGTAGATCTCGCCGCGTCGGGCCGGGACGACGTCCTGCTGCATCCGCTCGGCGACCGCCCAGCGGCTGTACTCGCTGGAGCGGACGACCTGGACGGCGGCCACCCGGTAACCGATCAGCACCATCAGCAGGATGAACACGCTGAACAGGACCATGATCCTGTTTCGCGGCGTGACGTGGCGCTCGCTCATGGCGCCACCTCGACCGGGTGGTTCGCCTCGGCCTCGCCGGTCAGCCGGTCCCAGATGCGCTCGCCGAGCGAGCGGGTCCGCCCCTCCTGCGGCGACGGCAGCTCGAGCTGCTCGTTGGCCGGGGCGGGGACGGTCAGGTAGATGTGCGCGCCCATCGGCTGCATATCGAGCTCGTCGCGTGCCATCTGCTCGACCGCCGGGAGCGACTGGCGTCTGGCGATCTCGTAGGTCAGCCGCTGGTTCTCCAGCGCGACATCCATCCGCTGGCGCTCCAGGCGCCTCACCTCGTAGCCCCGACCGGCGACGTGACTGGTCTGGACCAGGTAGAGCAGCCCGACGATCGAGGTCGTCAGCACGATCAGGACG
>DAOKZM010000471.1:0-2829 GCA_035325665.1 Thermomicrobiales bacterium
GGCGACGATCGCCGAGTCGAACGAGCGGCTGGAGTTCCTGGGCGACGCGCTGCTCGGGCTGATCACCGCCGAGTGGCTCTATCGCCGCTACCCCGACCTGTCGGAGGGCAGCCTGACCACCTACCGCGTCGCGCTCGTGCGGACCGAGACGCTGGCTGGGTGGGCGCTGGAGTTCGGCCTGCAGGAGCTGATCTACCTGGCGCGGGGCGAGCTGGGTCCCAACGGGGAGGTGCGCCCCCGCATCCTGGCCGGCGCCTTCGAGGCGGTCCTCGGCGCGATCTACCTGGACCGCGGCATCCGCGTTGCGCAACGGTTCATCCGCGCGCTGCTCGACGCCGACTCGGACCGGGTGATCGATGGCAGCGAGATGATGAACTACAAGGGGAGGCTCCAGGAGCTGATCCAGGACCGCGAGCGGGTAACGCCGGGGTACAGGACGGTCGAGGTGACCGGCCCGCCGCACGCGCACACCTTCGTCGTCGAGGCCGTGCTAGGCCACCGGACGCTCGGCAGCGGCAGCGGACCGAGCAAGCGAGCAGCCGAGCAGGAGGCGGCGCGCGACGCGCTGGAACGCCTGGCTCTAGAAGGGATCGTCGAGACCGATGGCCGGCCTCTATGACCAGCTCACGATCTTCAGCGGCACCGCCAACCCCGAGCTGGCGGACGAGATCTGCCGCTACATCGACGTGCCGCCCGGCCGGATCGAGATCCTGAAGTTCTCGAACGAGAACATCTTCGTCCGGATCGGCGAGAGCGTGCGCGAGAACGACGTCTTCGTCGTTCAGTCGCTCGGCTCGAACGTCAGCGACTCGATTCTGGAGCTGCTGATCATCATCGACACGCTGCGGCGCTCCTCCTCCGGCCGGATCACCGCCGTCCTGCCGTACTTCGCCTACGGCCGCACCGACAAGAAGGACCAGCCACGCGTCCCGATCACCGCCCGGCTGCTAGCAGACATGATCACCGTCGCCGGGGCCGACCGAGTGCTGACGATCGACCTGCACGCCGGCCAGATCCAGGGCTTCTTCAACATCCCGGTCGACGAGATGAGCGCCTTCCCGATCCTGTCGAACTACTTCATCGAGAAGCGGCTGCGCAACCCGGTCGTCGTCTCGCCCGACCTCGGCAACACCAAGCGCGCGCGCAACTTCGCCGAGGCGATCGACGCCTCGCTGGCGGTGATCGAGAAGCGGCGCGTCGGCAACGACGACAAGAGCGAGGTGCTGAACCTGATCGGCTCGGTCCAGGGCTCGCCGGCCATCCTGGTCGACGACGAGATCGACACCGGCGGCTCGATCGTCCAGGCGGCGCGGGTCTGCATCGAGAACGGCGCGACCGAGGTCTACGCCTGCTGCACCCACGGCATCTTCAGCGGGCCGGCGATCGAGCGGTTGCAGGCCTCGCCGATTCGCGAAGTGGTCGTGACTAATACCGTCACCATCCCGCCGGTCAAGCGCATTCCCAAGCTCAAGGTGCTCTCGGTCGGGACCCTCATCGGCGAGACGATCCAGCGCATCCACACCGGCGCCAGCGTCGCGCTGACCTACCGCTCGGTGGACGTCGTCCGCTAGGCGTCGCCGGCCAGCTCGGCCAGCCGGCGAGCGATGGCGCTGAGGTTGGGACGCTCGCTGGCGAGGGCGGCGCGGGCGACGCCGGTCAGGTCGATCGCGGTCGTCGCGGCGACGATGATGAGCGCGTCGTCGGCGAGGTCGTCGTCGCCCGACTCGTGCCAGGCCGCGAGGCCGGCGGCGCGGAGGTACTCGCCGGCCAGCGCGGCGGCCGGCAGGACGAGCGGCTCGAGCGCGCCGCGCGCCGGGCCAGCGTCGTCGTAGACGCTGGCGAGGTCGAGCAGCAGCGCCAGCGCGGCGTCCAGCCGCTCGAAGGCGGCCAGCACGCCGAGGCCGTAGTCGGTCGCCACGGCCTCGATCTTCGGCATGTCGGTGTCGGTCTGATGCGTCAGATAGTCGCGGAACTGTTCGGCCAGCGTGGCGATCTGTCGCGAGCGCTCGCCGCTCATCAGTCGCTGAGTCGTCGCTCGGCGGTGCCCTCGTGATATTCCTTCTCGACGCGCATCGACAGCAGCACGGCGACCGCCATAACGGCGATCGTCAGCAGTGTGCCGAAGACTAGCGTGGCGTTGGCGCTGATCGCGTCGGTGATGCCCAGGAAGATCAAGCCGATCGAGATGCCGATGGCGAGCGCGATGCCAACCGCGGCGAAGGGCAGGATAATCGGATACAGCTTACCCACCAGGACCCCTTCCTCTGGATTTCGGTCTCATGGCCGCGCCCCGCCGCGTCGCTGCCGGGGGTCGCCGCGCTCATCTTACCCGCATACTCAGCGATTCGGCCAGCCCTGGCCAGAGCAGGAGCGCCGCCGCGCCGACGACGATGGCGATCGTCGCCGGGTTCGGCGTTGCCAGGACGCTCGCCGCCCCACCGGCCGCGAGGAGTGCGAGGGTCAGGATACGCGGCCCGGGCCAGGCTGCCAGCGCCACCAGCGCTGCGCCCGCCCCAACCATCACTGGCCAGCCGGAACCGCCAATGATCCAGGCGGTCAACAGCGCGGCGATGCCGGATAGGCCGACCAGCAGTCGGGTGACGAATGCTGGGTCCAGGTCGACCGGGCGGACGCGGCCGGCGAGCAGCGGCGCGAGGACGACCGCGCCGAACGCGAGCGCGGCCAGGTGCTCGGCATCGGTGAACGTGTGCTTGGCGACTAGCATCCCGATTAGGAATGCGGCGGCCGCCAGCCCGCCGGCCAGTGACCCGCCCGACCACGCGCCGGGCCAGCCGAGCGCGACCCCGACCGCTGCCCGCCGCCGGCGGA
>DAOKZM010000472.1:0-2813 GCA_035325665.1 Thermomicrobiales bacterium
GATGACGAGGCCGACGCGGCGCGAGTCGACCGGCAGAAGACCCTCCAACACGGCGGCGACCGGGACAGCGGCGCTCGGCTCGATGACCAGCTTCATTCGGGTGATCGCGAAGCGCAGCGCGTCGAGGACCTGCTCGTCGTCAACGACCAGGACGTCGTCGAGCAGCGCCTGCATAACCGGGAAGGTCAGCTCGCCGGGGGTCTGCGAGCGGGTGCCGTCGGCGATCGTCGACGGCGGCGGGATGACGACTCGCTCGCCCTTGGCCAGCGATAGCTTCGTATCGTCCGCTCCAACCGTCTCGACACCGAAGACGCGGATGGCCGGGTCTATCCCGTCGGCGGCGACCGCGCAGCCGGCGATCAGCCCGCCGCCGCCGATCGGCACGACCAGCGTGTCGATGTCCGGCACGGCTCGCAGCAGTTCCAGCGCGGCGGTGCCCTGGCCGGCCATGATAAATGGGTTGTCGTAGGGCGGGATGACGACCATGCCACGTTCGGCGGCGACCTCGTGCTGGTAGTCGGCGCCATCGACCTGCTGGCGGTCGAAGAAGACGATCTCGGCCCCGTAGCCGCGCGTGGCGTCCTGCTTGGCCTGCGGCGCGTCGTCCGGCATGACGATAACGGCCGGCACGCCGAGCAGCTTGGCCGACAGAGCAACCCCCTGAGCATGATTGCCGCTGCTGTAGGCGACGACCCCGCGCTTGCGGGCATCCTCGTCGAGCCGGCTGATAGCGTTATAGGCGCCGCGGAACTTGAACGAGCCGGCGCGCTGGAAACTCTCGCACTTGAGGAAGACCTCGCGGCCGGTCAGGTCGTTGAGCGTCCGGCTACTGATGACGGGGGTCGTGTTAACGATGCCCTCGAGCTGCTCGGCAGCCGCCAGCACGTCGTCAAAGGTGATTGCCAGGTTGCTCGTCGTCGCCATGCCCGCCCTTGTTCCCCCTCGTTCGTCGCGAACGCCGATCGTATCGCATCGAGAAGCATACAGCGGGCCACCGAACGGCGAGGGCCGGCGGCAAAGCCCCGCGCCTCGACGACAGAGGATGCTACCCCTCGCGGCGCCAGTCGGCGATGTCCCAGTACGGCCCGGTCCATGACGTTGGGTCGTAGCCGGTCAGGTCGGCCGCCGCGGCGGTGAGGGCCTGCGGCAGGACCATCGGGATCTCGACGAAGTCATTCACCGAGATGTCGTTCATCTTGATGAACAGCTCGTTCTGCGTGTCGGGGTCCATCTCGGACTGTGCCTGCTCGTGGAGCGCGTCGTACTCCGGATTCGAGTAGCGCGTGACGTTGAGCCCCTTCCAGCTGTTCGACTTCTGGCAGATGTCGCCGGTCGAGTAGCGCCGCATGTAGCCGATCGGGTAGAGGCTGTCCGGCGCGTAGGTGAAGATCTCCAGGTCGGCGTAGAACTTCGTGTAGGTGTCGGGGTTCCCGACGTCGGCGGAGAAGAAGACGGCGGCGTCGACCGACTTCAGCTCGACCTCGAAGCCGACCTGCTCGAGGTACTGCTTGATGACCTCCTGGGCCTTCTGGCGCGTCGGGCTGACCGAGGTTTGAAAGAGGAGCTTGTAGCCGGCCGCCTCGGGGATGTTCGTCAGCAGCCCCTTCGCCTTTTCCGGGTCGAACTCCCAGGTGGTGTTCGGCGAGACGAAGCGCGGCGGCGCGGCGAGGTTGTTCGACTCCGGCTTGGCGCCGTTGCCGTACACCTCGTTGGCCAGCACGTCGCGCGGGATGCAGAGCGCGATGGCCTGACGAGCGTCCTTGTTCTTGAAGAGCGGGTGCTCGGTCCCCGGCTCGGATCGCGCGCCGTCGACCTCGGTGTTCGGGTCGGCGAACTGAATGGCGACGCGGTCGCCAGCGATGGCGTCGCGCCGCGTAAGCGTCCCGGCGCCGGCCTTCTCGAGCTCTGCGACGACCTTGGCGTCGCCGCCAGCGCCCCAGGCCCAGTCGGCCTCGCCGGTTTGGAGGACGGCGCGGGTGGACGACAGCGCGTCGCCGCCGCCCTTCAGCTCGACCTTGTCGAAGAACGGCTTGCCGGCATCCCAGTAGCCCTCGAAACGGTCGTAGAGGACGACGTCGCCGGGGCGGAACTCGGTGACCATGAACGGACCGGTGCCGACCGGCTCGAGGTTCGCCTCGGCATTGCGCGATTCGGCCCCCATGAAGTCGCGGAAGACATGCTCGGGGATGATCATCCCGTTGCGGCCGGTGAAGACCTCGAAGCCGGCTGGGTTTGGCTCGGAGAACGTGATCACCACCGTGTAGTCGTCCGGGGTGTCGATCGAGGCGATCGACTTGAAGACGTTCGCCGTAACGGCCGCGGTCTCCGGGTCCGAGGCGTATTCCCAGGTGAACTTGACATCCTTGGCGGTGAACGGGGCGCCGTCGTGCCAGGTCACCCCCTCGCGGAGCTTCCAGGTGACCGACAGGCCATCTTCGGTGACGCCGCCGTTGGCGACGGTCGGAAACTCAGTGGCGAGGATCGGCACGCCCTCGCCCTGGATATTGAAGTCGGCCAGCGGCTGATAGGCGATCCGCGCCGCGTCATAGTCCTTGTAGCCGGTCGCCAGGTGCGGGTTGAGCATCGTCGGCGCCTGCCACTGGAGGATGCGGAGCGTCCCGCCGCCGCCGGCCTCGGCGGCTGGCGAGGCGGCCTCGGTCGGCGCTTCGGTTGGCGTGGCAGCCGCCTCCGTCGCCGCGGTCGTCGGAGAGGCTTCGCCAGCCCCGGACGGCGCAGTCGTCGGCTCCGGCGCGGCCGCGGTCGGCTCGGCCGCCGATGTCGCGGCGCCGGTGACCGTCTCGACGACGTCGTTG
>DAOKZM010000473.1:0-1590 GCA_035325665.1 Thermomicrobiales bacterium
CGACACCGGCGCGCCGAAGGACTGCGACTTCGGCGGCTACCGCCGGGCGCGCATCTCCAGCCAGGCGATCAAGCGCGCGATGCGCCGCGCGTTCGACCAGGGTGAGCTCGTGCCACCTGACCACCGCGGGACGCGCACCAAGCGCCTCACCAAGGCGCTGACCGACCGGCTCGTGCATTCCCGCAAGGCCGCGGACGCGGCGCTGACCGTCGCGAACAACGCGATCGGCGCGCTCGGCCTCAAGTTCCAGAACCAGGGCGAGACCGCCGAAGACTTCAAGACGCAGTATCTGGTCTACCTCGGCCAGGAGGAGATCGACCGCTTTACTCAGATGTGTCTGGAGCATTGGGATGAGCTCGTCTCCGGGAAGGCATTGTCGAATGCCACAAAGAAAACGCTCGTCGGGCAACTCGACGGCGGCAAGGCGGCCGACGTGGCGCTCTTCGGCCGGATGCTCGCCGATCTCCCGGAGAAGAACATCGACGCCGCCAGCCAGGTGGCGCACGCCATCTCGACTAACAAGATCAGCGCCGAGTTCGACTTCTACACCGCCATCGACGACCTGAAGCCGGAGGACACCGAGGGAGCCGACATGATGGGCGCCGTCGAGTTCAACTCCTCCTGCTTCTACCGCTACGCCAACGTCGACCTCGGCCAGCTCGCCACGAATCTTGGCGACGACGACCTCGTCGAACCGACCCTGGAGGCGTTCCTGCGCGCCTCGGTCGCGGCCGTGCCGACCGGCAAGCAGAACAGCTTCGCCGCCCAGAACCCGCCCTCGTTCGTCCTCGCCGTCGTCCGCGACGCGGGCATGTGGTCGCTGGCCAACGCCTTCGTCGATCCGGTGCGGCCTGGCCGCGACGACGACCTGATCAGCAACTCGGTCGCCAAGCTCGACGGCTACTGGGGCCAGCTCGCCAGCGTCTACGGCGACGACGGCGTCCGCGGCGCGTGGTGCATCAACCTCACCGACGCGACGCCGGCAGCGCTCGGCTCGGCCCAGGTGGCGACCTTCCGCGAGCTGGTCGACAACGTCCTCGCGGCGGCGCGGGGCAACGGCGGGGGCGCGGCATGAGCGCCCCAACCGCAACGCTGCTGCTGCGGCTGGCCGTGGACGTGGCGGATGTGGCTGATCTGGAGCCGCTTCACCCATCGCGACACCGGGCTGGAGCCGTCCTTCTCCGGCGTCGTCGGGCTGCTCTGCGCCGCGCTCGGCCGACCGCGCGACGCCAGCGTCGATGACCTCACGAGCCTGTCGATGGGCGTGCGAATCGACCACGAGGGCATCATGCGCGTCGACTACCACACCGCTGGCGGCTCGCATCTGCGCTCCGAAGCCGGCTACGGCGTCCCCAGCGCCGATGGCAAGAAGCGCAGCACCGTCGTCTCCCAGCGCTACTACCTGGCCGACGCGGAGTTCCTCGTCGGGCTGGAGGGCGACCGCGCGCTGCTGGAGGAGATCCGCGCCGCGCTGCGAGCACCGCGCTGGCAGCTCTTCCTCGGCCGCAAGTCGTTCGTCCCGAGCGCGCCGGTCTACCTGCCGGACGCTGCCCCGTGGGGCGGCGGGCTGCGCGCAGCGCCGTTGGAGGC
>DAOKZM010000473.1:1600-2807 GCA_035325665.1 Thermomicrobiales bacterium
CGCTGCGGACCTACCCGTGGCTCGGCCACCTGCCGCCGGGCCGGAAGGCGGACGCGGACGCCCTGCGGCTGATCCTGCCGGACGAGCGCGGGGCCGACCTGCGGACCGATGTCCCGCTCTCGTTCGCCGAGCGAGGGTTCGCCACCCGCATGGTCCGGCCGGACAACGTCGCCCTCGCCGACCTGGAAGGAGTGCCGGCGTGAGCCATTACCTTTCACGACTGATCCTCGACCAGCGCAGCCGGGACGCGCGGCGCGACCTGGCCGACTGCCAGGCGCTGCACCACCGCATCATGACGGCGTTCCCCGCCGTCGCGGACCCGCGCCGTGCCCGCGAGCAACTCGGCGTGCTCTACCGCGCCGAGACGCACCCACGCACCGGGATCGTCCAAGTGCTGGTGCAGTCGGCGCACGAGCCGGACTGGTCGCGGCTGCCGGTCGGCTACCTCGCCGACACGCGCGGCGAGGCGGACAACCCGGCCTGCCGCGCCATCGACCACGCCTGGGCCGCGATCGCCGACGGGATGCCGCTCGTCTTCCGCCTGCGCGCCAACCCGGCCAAGCGGATCAACAAGACGACCAACCCCGACGACAAGCTCAGGGGCAAGCGGGTGGAGCTGCAGACCGAGGCGGAGTGGCTCGGTTGGCTCGAACGGAAGGCGTGCGACGCCGGCTTCGAGCTTCTAGAGGTCAGCGCGACGGCCGACGGCGCGAGGCAGCGCGGGCAGGTCGAGGAGATCTTCGGCTTCGACCCGGCCGGCGAGCGGCCGGAGCGCATCGTCGACACCCGCGCCAACCCCGGCACGAAGGTGCACGGCGGCCGGCGCGAGACGGGCCGGCTGACCTTCGGCGCGGTCCTCTTCGAGGGCCGGCTGCGGGTGACTGAGGCCGACCGGTTCCGCGAGGCGCTGGCGACGGGGATCGGGCCGGCCAAGGCCTACGGCTTCGGCCTGCTCTCGATCGCCCCCGCCCGCTAGTTGCGACGCACCTTGCCAACGGAGACAACAGGATCCCGGCGGCGCGGTCGAGCGTCGCGCCGCCGGCCGACTCATCGCCACGACCGAGGAGGAGGACACGATGAGCCGTCCACTGAAGGACCTACACCTGCTGCCGAAGGTCCGCGATAGCTGGAGCTATCTGTATGTCGAGCACGCGAAGATCGACCAGGACCAGAAGGCGATCGCCATCCACGACGCCAACGGCAAGGC
>DAOKZM010000474.1:0-1870 GCA_035325665.1 Thermomicrobiales bacterium
ACGCTACAGGCCGCACTTGAACCGAAAGGAGCCGGAGTGGAAGCGGCTCAAGCGCGCAGTCCGTGGACATCTGGCGCGCGACCTGCGCACGTTTGTGGACGAGATCGTGGTTGGGCTAGCGGCACATTGACGACGGTGATCGACGCGGCGCCTGCGTGGTTCATCGACGGGAACCGACTGGACGTATCACCCGGACGCCCGAAGGGGCGAAAGACCGGCCACCGCGCACGCGTCGACCCAAGAACTTAGAAGCACCTACTTAGAAGTAGGCGACGCGAGAGATCGATTCGCGGACGACGGCGTAGTCACGGCGCGCCTCGTCAGCGCTCGGGCCACCCTCGGCCTGGTTGCGGACGAGCATGCCGTAGTAGCTCTCGAAGCCCGCGTCGGCAACGTCGCCGGTGAGCGAGCGGAACAACTTCTTGATCGGGTTCATTCGTAGTACCTCCTCGTACTTCCTCATTGGCTCCATCATATCATGATATGCGGATATCGTCAAGTATGGATAGATCGGTCGATTCACGGTGTTTCGATGGCGCGGTGACGCTGTTGCCTCTTCCGTCCGGAGGCGAAACCGCCTATCATCTGGCTATCCTAAGCAGCCAATTCGAGACGCTGGCGTCCTGAGAGGAAGTTCGTTGGACAAGCTGATCATCTCGGCCGCGACGACTGGCTCGAAGACCTCGCGCGCCCAGACGCCCTACGTGCCGATCACCGAGGAGGAGATCGCCCGGCAGGCGGTCGATTGCTGGCGGGCCGGCGCCGCGATCGTCCACATCCACGTGCGCGACGAAGACGGCCGTGTCTCCTGCGACGCCTGGCGTTATCAGAAGGTGACCGACCTGGTTCGCGCGGCCGGTAGCGACGTGATCATGAACTGGTCCACGGGTGGCGGCGCCGGCATCGTCACCGACGAGGCGCGCACCGCGCCGGTCCGTAACGCGCCGGAGGTCGCCAGCTTCGACTGCGGCTCGACTAACTTCGGCGACGGCGTCTTCATCAACTCGCCGGCCTTCCTCGACAACCTCGCCCGCGAGATGAACGAGCGCCTGGTGACGCCCGAGATCGAGATCTTCGACAGTGGGATGGTCGAGAACGCGCGGCAACTCATTGAGGACGGCCTGCTCCAGCCGCCGTTCTGGTTCCAGTTCGTTCTCGGCCTGCGCGGCGGCGCCCCGGCGACGGCCCGCGAGCTGGCGCACCTGGTCGATTCCCTGCCGCCGGATTCGCGCTGGTCTGTCTGCGCCATAGGCCGGCATCAACTGCCGATGAACGTCATGGCGATCGCGATGGGCGGCCACGCCCGGACCGGGCTGGAGGACAACATCTACTACGGTTATCGCGAGCTGGCCACCAGCAACGCTCAGCTCGTCGAGCGGCTGGCGCGACTCGCGCGCGAGATGGGCCGGCCGATCGCCAGTCCCGACGAGGCGCGCGAGATGATCGGCGTGACGACCAGGCGCGGGACGGCGGTGTCGTGATGTCGCGTGAGCTGACCATCGTCGCCGCCGAGCTGTCACACGAGACCAACACGTTCTCGGCCGTGCCGACCGACCGCGCCGCGTTCGAGCGCGTCGGGATTCGGCGCGGCAACGCGATCCCGGCCGCTCTTCGTGGCACGGCCACGTCGTTCGCCGGATTCATCGACGCGGCCGAGGCGGCCGATGTCGTGCTCGTCCCGGCGCTCGCTGTTTGGGCGACCCCATCGGGTCTTGTGGACGATGCGATGCTCGATGAGCTGGTCGGCGAGATCGTCGGGGCGATCGAGTGTTGCCGGCCCGACGGCGTCGCTCTGGCGCTTCACGGCGCTATGGTCAGCCGTGACCACGAGGATGCCGATGGCTGGATCCTTGAGCGCGTCCGCGAGGCG
>DAOKZM010000474.1:1880-2803 GCA_035325665.1 Thermomicrobiales bacterium
CACGCTCGACCTGCACGCGAACATCAGCCCACGGATGGTCGAGTTCGCCGACGCGCTGGTCGGCTACGACACCTACCCGCACGTCGATCAGCGCGAGCGGGCGAGTGAGGCGTTCGAGCTGCTCATGAGACTGATCGCGAGGCAGGTCCGGCCGGTAGCATGCCTGA
Organism: Thermomicrobiales bacterium; assembly: GCA_035325665.1. Lineage (GTDB taxonomy): Bacteria > Chloroflexota > Chloroflexia > Thermomicrobiales > CFX8 > JAMLIA01. The sequence continues at coordinate 2,048 of DAOKZM010000474.1, forward strand.
TCAAGCCGCCGATGATGCCCACCTCGCAGAACATGACGACCGACCGCGAGCCGATGCGCTCCATCGTCGAGCGCGCCCACGAGATCGAGGCGCGTCGCGGCGTGCTCAACGTTACAGTCGCTGGCGGCTTCCCGCCGGCCGACACGCCCGATACCGGCTTCAGCATCCTGGTCACGACCGACGGCGACCAGCGGCTGGCACGGTCGGCCGCCCGCGAGTTGGCCGCTTTCGCGTGGGAGCGCCGCTCGCAGTTCCTCGGTGGCGTAACGAGCTGGGATGATGCGGCCGAGATCCTGAAGTCGGGCGCTCCAGGCCCGATTGTGCTAGTGGACATCGCCGACAACCCGTGGACCGGCGGGCCGGGCGATTCGGCTGAACTCGTCCGCTTCCTCCTGCGCGAGGGGATCGACGACGCCTGCGTCGCGTCGGTCCGGGACCCAGACGCGGTGGCGCAATGCATCGCCGCCGGTCCCGGCGCGACCGTGGCGCTGGAGCTCGGGGGACATATCGACGGATTCCACGGACCGCCCCTCGCGATCGAGGGCATCGTTCGGAACCTCAGCGTCGGCCGCTACGTCAACACCGGGCCGATGCACGCCGGCGTCGAGGTCAACCTCGGGCCGACCGCGGTGGTCCGGACCGGCGGGGTCGGCGTATTGGTCACGACGTTCGCCGAGACGCCGATCGACCTGAACGGGGTCCAGGCGCAGGGCATCGAGCCCACCGGCCCGCGGGTGATCGCGCTCCAAGGCCAGG
>DAOKZM010000475.1:0-2782 GCA_035325665.1 Thermomicrobiales bacterium
GCGCGGTCGTTCGGCTGTTGTAACACGCCCAGGCGAGACTTGACGGATCCGACCGGCGCGGCCACCATCGGCGCGCCCGCGCCACCGTACGGCGGGCACGCCAGGCCCAGAGAGGAGCACGACTCGATGACCGCAGCCGAGTCCACGACCGCCGCTGCCCCGGCCATGCAGCCGGTCGCATCCAACCGCCACAAGCTTGTCCGCCAGTCGGTCGTCGGTGAGGTCACCGCGCCGCGCGTCCGGCCGGACTCACCCTATCGCATTTCGATCCACGGCGAGCCGCGCGTCCTGCCCGCCACCGGCGGTGTGACCTACAACATCCGCGTCGGCCACCGCGTCCGCGACATCGTCGGCGACCACGTCGAGCCGGCCGTGTCGATGAAGAACCCGGACGAGCTGGCCAACGGCGGGCTGAACGTGCGGGCAAGCATCGGCAACACCGCCACGGTTCTGACCGGCGCGGCGGCCGGCGCGACCGGCGTCGTCACCGGCAAGCACGGCGGCGCCGAGCACGTCATGGTCGACTTCCCGCCCGCCGTCCTCGAGCAGATGGTCCCCGGCGACCGCATCCTCGTCCGCGCCTTCGGCGCCGGCCTGGCGCTCGACGATCTTCCCGACGTGCGCTGCATGAGCGTGGATCCCGACTTCTTCGATCGCTGGGTGCGTGGCGCCTCCGGCGGCAAGCTCCAGGTCCCGGTTACCCACCGCGTGCCGGCCGCCGTCATGGGCTCCGGCCTCGGCCGCGACAATGCCTACCGCGGCGACTACGACATCACCATGTTCGACGACAGCGTCGTCGCCGAGTACGGACTCGACTCGCTGCGCCTGGGAGACCTCGTCGCCATCGTCGACGCCGACGCGACCTACGGCCGCTACTACCATCGCGGGTCGGTGACGATCGGCATCATCTGCCACGGCGACTCGATCATCGCCGGCCACGGCCCGGGCGTCACCTGCCTACTCACCTCGCGCTCCGGCGCGATCGAGCCGGTCATCGATCGGGATGCCAACGTCGGGCTGATCCTCGGTCTGCTGGACGGCGAGGGCTAGCGGTGGGTGAGGCCTGGCGACGGGTCGTCGCGTCCGGCGCGGTCGATCGGCCGAATCCGCGTTGCGGCGATTCACCGCCACTTCAGCTCGTTGAGGGGGTGCGGCTGTTCAACAAGCGGCGCTTCTTCGAGTGCCACGAGGTGCTGGAGGACGTCTGGCGCGAGGAGCGCGACCCGATCCGCTATCTTTACCAGGGCATCCTCCAGATTGGCGTCGGCTTCCACCACCTCCGCAACCGCAACTACCGCGGCGCGACGCTCCTGCTGGCCGACGGCATCGACAAGACCAGCCGCTTCCAGCCCGCCTGCCTCGGCGTCGACACCACCCGCCTCGTCGCCGAGTCGCAGGTCTGCCTCGACCTCATCCACGCCCTCGGCCGCGACCGCCTCCGCGAGTTCGACTGGCTCCTCGTCCCGACGATCGAGGTTCGCGGGGATGAGGGATGAGGGCGGAGGGACGCGGGACGAGAAAGGTAGGGGCGTATCGCGTCCCTCCGCCCTAGCCCTACCCTTGTAGCCTCCTTTACACTTACTCCAGACGTACGGGAGGACGAGATCGGCGGGGGGCGCGAGGGCGCTCGTCGTCGCCGAGGGACCATGTCGACCGCGGGCTACGACCGGCAACCACGATCGAACCAACGGCTCCACCCGCTGGAGCGCGAGGCGCGCGTGCGCGAGCAGATCGCCCAGCTTCGCGAGCGGCCGGGGGAGCTGCTCCAGCCGCTGGCCTCGTTCGTCGCCTACGAGCTCGGCCGGCGCATCCGCATGGGTCAACTGTCCTGGGACGATGTGCTTCGCGACGAGGTTATCGACTCGGCCGTCGCCTCCGCGCTCGCCCGCCTCCAGGAGCAGGGCGAACCGATCCGCGACCTGTCGTCCTATCTGCGTACTCGTGCCCAGGACATGATCGGCCGCGAGGTGCGCCGCGTCGGCCAGGAGCGCCGCCAGCACATCTCGCTGGAGCAGACCATCATGGCCGGCGACGAGGTTGAGGGCGGCGAGGATGTCCGCGTCGCCGACGTCATCCCCGACCCTAACGCCCGCGAGCCGGAGCAGGTCGTCGTCGATAGCGAGACCCTCGCCTACCTGATCGACGTCCTCGCCGACGTCCCCGACGTCTGGCGCACCGTCTTCCTCCAGCGCACGATCCAGGAGCGCTCGGCCCGCGAGGTCGCCGAGCTCGAAGGCCTCGACATCGACGCGCTCCGCCGCATCACCATCCGCACCCGCGAATACCTCCGCGACCGCTACGTCACCGAATACGACGACCTGTTCGACATCGAGGCCTGACGTCGGGACGCGGGGAACGGGACGCGGGACGCGAAGAAGCAACGTCGTGTTCTCCCGCCCGTAGATGCGGTGACCGTCCGGCTGCCATTTGACGATCGCCTCTGCGAGATGGTCCCCGCCCCACGTCCCACATCCCACGTCCCGACGCCCCCATTGCACTCCCTTGCCGCCCGCCTGTACGATCGCGGCTGGCATCCACCGTTGATGATGGAGAGGGGAGACGCATGCAGCGGGCATGGGTTGTCGACGCGGTCGATGTCATCGAACGCGATTTCCAGCGGTCGGCGGATACGCACCTGATCCGGCTCGACCTGCCGGCCGCGCCGGGGATCGACCTCTATATTAAGGACGAGTCGACCCACCCGACTGGCAGTCTCAAGCACCGGCTAGCCCGCTCGCTCTTCCTGTATGGCATCTGCAATGGCTGGATCACCGAGGGGACG
>DAOKZM010000476.1:0-1197 GCA_035325665.1 Thermomicrobiales bacterium
CGTCGAGGGGCTGCGGCCCTACGTCGAGCGCCAGTATCGCCGGGTTTACGGCCCGCGCTGGGTCACCGAGGCCGGCCACGCCACCCGGCGCGAGCTGACGGAGTCGCTCGACGGCAAGAGCGCCGAGGGCTGGGACGCCAAGTCGCTCCTCGACGCCATCCAGTTCCGCTGGAACGACGTGTTCAGCAATTCGCTGGGCCAGAACGAGCGCAACCTCGTCGGGCTGCTGCGCGACCTGCGCCACGCCTGGGCGCACAACGAGCCGTTCGACACCGACCGCACCTATCGCGTGCTGGACTACGCCGAGCAGCTACTGACCTCGCTGGGCGCCGAGCAGGTCGGCGACATCAACGCCGAGAAGCAGGAGCTGCTGCGCGACCGCTACAGCGAGCAGCGGCGCAGCGTCAGCCGCCGCGCGTCCACGTCCACCGTCGAGGGGCAGCCGCTCGGCAATCTCCAGCCGTGGCGCGAGGTGATCGTGCCGCACCCGGACGTGGTCAACCGGACCTTCACCCAGGCCGAGTTCGCGGCCGACCTCGGGCAGGTCGCGAAGGGTGAGGGCAGCGACGAGTACCGCAAGCCGCGCGACTTCTTCGCCCGCACCTACATCACCGCCGGCATCCACGACCTGCTGGTCAATGCCCTGACGCGGCTGAGCGGTGACGGTGGCGACCCGGTCGTCAAGCTGCAGACGAACTTCGGCGGCGGCAAGACGCACTCGATGCTGGCGCTCTACCACCTCGTCTCCGGCGAGCCGCCGGCGGCGCTGCCGGGGCTGGAGCCGGTGCTGAGCGCGGCCGGGACCCACGCTCTGCCGCCGGTCCGGCGCGCCGTCATCGCCGGGCAGGCGTACGGCCCGGCGCGGGTGCGGACCAAGCCGGACGGCACCGACGTCCACACCCTCTGGGGTGAGCTGGCCTGGCAGCTGCTCGGCGCGGAGGGCTACCAGCTCGTCGCCGAGAGCGACCGCTCGGGCACTAGCCCGGGGTCGGACGCGCTGGTCGAGCTGTTCCGCGCCGCTGGCCCCTCGCTGATCCTGATCGACGAGTGGATCACCTTCATCCGGCAGACGTGGGACGATCGCTCGCTGCCGGCCGGCAGCTTTGACGCGAACCTGACGTTCGCCCAGGCGCTGACCGAGGCGGCGCGCCAGGCGTCCGACGTGCTGCTCGTCGCCAGCCTGCCGTCGTCGGACAT
>DAOKZM010000476.1:1207-1500 GCA_035325665.1 Thermomicrobiales bacterium
CCCGGCTGGAGCCCACGTTCGGCCGGCTGGAGGCTGTCTGGCGGGCGGCCTCGACCGAGGAGGGCTTTGAGATCGTGCGCCGCCGGCTCTTCGAGCCGCTGGTCGATGCGCGCAAGCACGCCGAGCGCGACGCCGTCATCCGCGGCTTCATCGACCTGTACAAGGCCAACAAGCAGGACTTCCCGAATGGGACGAGCGATGGCCCGTACGAGGAACGGATGCGGGCCGCCTACCCGATCCATCCCGAGCTGTTCGACCGGCTGTTCCAGGACTGGTCCCAACTGGAGCGCTTC
>DAOKZM010000476.1:1510-2781 GCA_035325665.1 Thermomicrobiales bacterium
GTGCCGATCGCCGACTTCGACGTGCGCGGCGAACTGACGCGTCTGCTGGACGACAATTGGCAGCCGGTGATCGAGAAGGACGTCGACGGCGAGCACGCGCTGCCGGTCGAGATCGACCGCGAGAACGCGTCGCAACTCGGCCGCTACTCGGCCACCCGCCGGGTTGCCCGGACCGTCTTCCTTGGTTCGGCGCCGATCGAGGGGGCGACGAATCGGGGCATCGACGATCGCCACCTGCGGCTGGGGGTCGTCCAGCCAGGCGAGAGCATCGCGACGTTTGGCGACGCGTTGCGGCGGCTCGAGAATCGGGCGACCTACCTCTACGCCGACACCGGCCGGCACTGGTACGCCCGGACGCCGACCGTTAATCGCACCGCGCAGGACCGCGCCGCCCAACTGCGCCGGGACGAGGTGCTGGAGGAGATCCGGAGGAGACTCCGCAAGGCGGCGACCGGCCGGGCGCAGTTCGCCCGTGTCCACGCCGCGCCGCGCACCAGCACCGATGTGCCGGACGACGACGAGGTACGGCTCGTCATCCTGGATCCGGACCACGTCCACAACGGCCGCGGCGCTGAGGATTCCGCGGCTCGCGCGGCCGCGCAGGAGATTCTGGACACACGGGGCAGCAGCCCGCGGCTTCATCGGAACATGCTGGCGTTCCTCGCGGCGAACGCCAGCCAGCTGGAAGCGCTCGAGCAGGGGGTGCGCGAGTATCTCGCCTGGAAGTCGATCGAGGCCGACCACGAATCCCTGAACCTGGATAGCCACCAGCGCAATCAGGCTCACACGAAGCACAATCAGGCAGACAACGCCGTCGAGCAGCGCCTGCCCGAGGCGTACAACGTTCTGCTCGTCCCAACCCAACCCGACCCGACCGGGCCAGTCGAGTGGCAGGAGTCCCGGCTGCTGAGCCAGGGGACGCTCGCCGAGCGGGCGGCGCGCAAGTTGATCAACGATGGCGCGATGATCGTCGACACATATGGCTACGCGCTGCTGCGAGCCGATCTGGACCGGATCCCGCTCTGGCGCGGCGATGACATCTCCGTCCGCGAGCTATGGGAACTGCACGCCAAGTACCTGTACCTGCCGCGGCTGCGCGACAGCCGCGTGCTGCTCGAGACGATCCGCGCCGGGACGAACCAAATGCTCTGGCACGCCGAATCATGGGCGTACGCCCAACGCAAGGACGAGAACGGTCGCTATCACGGGCTGACGTGGCGGCAGGACACCAGCATCGCGATGGACGGCAACAGCCTGGTCGTCAAGCCGGC
>DAOKZM010000477.1:0-2771 GCA_035325665.1 Thermomicrobiales bacterium
GCCGTAACCAGCACTTCGTGCTGAACGCGACGCCCCCGCCGGCCAGGCGGGGGCGTCGTCGCGTCCGGCCGGCCGGAGGCGCGATGCTATACTCCGGCCGGCGCCGGGGCTGGCGACCTGTTCGTCGCGACCGCAGACGAGGGAGCATCAGGCGATGCGCGACCAGTTGGCGTTTTTCGCCTATGCCGTGCTGATCATCGGCGTCCTCATCCTGATCGCGTCGCTCTTCGCCGACCCGCTCGCGCTCGGCCAGCCGGGCACCGGCTTCGGCTGGAAGCAGATGCTCGGGACGGTCATCGGCGCGGCGATCACGTTTGGCGGCTACCGGCTGGTCCGACGCGTCGAGCGCGGCCGGTAGGCGACGGAGGACGACGGTGAAGGGGATCATCCTTGCAGGCGGGCTTGGCAGCCGGCTCTACCCACTGACCTACGCGACGAACAAGCACCTGCTGCCAGTCTATGACCAACCGATGATCTACTACCCGATCACGACGCTCGTCTCGGCCGGCATCGACGACATCATGGTCGTCACCGGCGGGCCACACGCCGGCCACTTCCTGCCGGTGCTACGGACCGGCCGCCAGTTCGGCGTCCGCCACCTGGAGTACACGTTCCAGGAGAACGAGGGCGGCATCGCCGAGGCACTCGGCCTCTGCGAGGAGTTCGCCGACGGCGAGCCGATCTGCGTCATCCTCGGCGACAACACGACCGACGCCGATATTCGCCCAGCCGTCGAGGAGTTCGACGGCGGCGCGATGCTCTTCCTCAAGCGCGTCCCCGACCCCGAGCGCTTCGGCTGCCCGGTGTTCGACGAGGAAGACCCCGGCCGGATCGTGCGGATCGAGGAGAAGCCGCGCGAGCCAAAAAGCGACTTCGCCGTCACCGGCCTCTACATCTTCGACGAGCAGGTCTTCGACCTCATCCGCCAGCTCGAGCCATCCGACCGCGGCGAGCTGGAGATCACCGACGTCAATAACTTCTACCTGCGGGCCGGGGCGCTACGCTGGGTCGAGCTCGACGGCTTCTGGAGCGACGCCGGGACCTTCGACAGCCTCTACCGCACCAACCGCTACTGGGCGGAGCGCAAGACCGCCCTCGCCGCCGAGGGAATCACCTGGGGTCACGCGCCGGTCGCACCGCTCGACGACGAGTAGTCCGCCAAGCGCTTCGGTCTACCGTGGCCGCCTGACACCCGCACGATCTCCGCGCCGCTCGGGCGTCAGCAGCCGGGGTCGCTAGCGTTGCCGAAGTCGGTCGACCAGTAGAGCCCGTATCCGCTGCTCGTCTCGAACAGCCCGATACCGACCTGCGTCAACGACCCGTTGAGGATGTTCGCCCGGTGGCCGGAAGAGTTCATCCACCCGTTGACCACGGCCGCCACCGACGGGTAGCCGACGGCGATGTTCTCCGCCACCGCCGTCCAGCCCGTGTACCCGGCCGCCCTGATGCGCTGGACCGGCGAGCTACCATCCGAGTCGGTGCGACTGAAGAAGCCGTTCGTCGCCATGTCCAGGCTGTGGCAATAGGACGCCACGTTGAGCTTGCGCGAGTTACTGAGCGGAGCCAGGCCGGCGGCCTGACGCTCGACGTTCAGCAGCCGCAACACCTCCGATTCGGTCGCGTTGAAGCACGCCGCCTCGTTCCCGTCCACCGGCGAAGTCGTTGCGGTTAGCGTTGGAGAGACGGACGTCGCTATTCCAGTCGCCGTTGCGGTCGGCGTCGGCTGCGTGGGCTGGGTCAGCTGAGCCGTCTGGGTCGGGGCGCGGGCTGCGGCGTCTCGACCGGCAGGCCGGACCGCCAGGTGAAGTAGAGCCGGCCGACGTTTCCGGCCTCGACCTGCCACTGCGCCTCGTTGTCCGGCGTGCAGGTCAGGCAGCGGCGCTCAGGCAGCGGCGCTCGAAGCACTGCAGCAGCACATCGCGCGGCGTTCCGCCGACGCGGACAGTGGCCCAGTACGCATCGGTCACCAGCAGCCTGATGGCGTAGAACGGGTTCTCGAAGAGCCGATCCTGGACGTACTGCTCGTTGCGTTCAATGATGCCGGTGGAGTTCATGAACTCCCAGAAGACCGACGCAACCTGATGGTCGATGCCGTCCTGTTGGACGCGATTCGCGGCGGCGACGCCGCGCGTGGCGAGCGCCGCGTCGTTGCTCACCGTGCCGTCGCGGCTGAGTCTCTGGGTGATCGGCGCGTCGCCGGCCAGCGGTGGCGCGTCGCGCAGCGGCCCGAATGTGGCATAGGTCGGACCGCTCGCGTCGTCCGGGTAGTCAGCGACGTTGACCTGCGCCGGCTGGAACATGGCGAAATCGTCGTCACCGAGCTGCAGGCGGCCGATGATCAGCTCGACCACGAGCAGCCCGTTGGTGACGCGCCACGGCGAATCGTCCGGGACTCCCGGATCGTGGTTGATCTCCATGCGCGACTTGTCGAAATACTGGACGACGCGCGTCGCCTCCGGCGCGTCGTCGTAGCGCTCGGCAAGCGGCCCGCTGAACACGTCCGACCCCCACACCCAGGCGCGCGACGCGACCCCGTCCGCGACCGGCTGATCGGTCCGCGCTCAGGTCCGCTCGAGTCCGGCGTAGCGGGCGCCTCGGCCCGCGCGGCGCCGGGTCCGATGAAGAGTCCGCCCGACCCAAGTGACACCGTCTGAACGACGACCAGCAGGACGGCAAGCAAACCGACAATCGAAGGACGGCGCGACAGCCTCATACGCAAATTCCCCGGATTCGGATCGTGACTACTGGTTGCTTCCGACGCAACCCTCGCG
>DAOKZM010000478.1:0-2751 GCA_035325665.1 Thermomicrobiales bacterium
CGCGGCAGCGAAAGAGTTAACGCCCATCGTCAACGCCCGGGCTGCCGAGGTTGGCGAAGTAGGAGGGGTTTCATGAGCATCATCGGTTGGATCGTCATCGGCGCCCTCGCCGGCTGGATTGCCAGCATGATCATGGGGCGCAACGAGAGCATGAACTGGCTGGAGAACATCGTCGTTGGCATCGTCGGCGCGTTGGTCGGCGGCTTCGTCTGGGGCCTGATCAGCGGCGATGAATTCGTCTCCTCGTTCAGCATCGGCACGCTGCTGGTCGCGATCATCGGCGCGATCATTGTCCTGTTCATCTGGGGCGCCATCCGCGGCAGAGCCTCGTAGTCCTGCCGCCGCAAGACGCGTCACCGGCCCCGACGGATTCGTCCGGCGGGGCCGATTTCGTACGATCGGCGCGACGACCAGGCGAGGCGGGATGCGTGAGCCGGCGTGTTGAACGGAAGGCTCTCGGACGGGCGGCTCCGGAACTGACGAGCCGGCCAACCCAGTCTACGAAGGCATGGCGGAGTTTCGCAGGCGTCATGCCGGGTCGGGCAGCGTTGCGCGATTGCTTCATCCTCGGTCCCGAGCGCAGCCTGGCGTGCCTGTCCGGCCGCGGGTTCCCCGAGCGCGTCCGCGTCTTCGAGCGTGGGGAGGACGCCTCGGTCGTCCTCGATCTGGCCGGAGCCCGGCTGACGTGACCATCACCGCGCCGCGTCGTTATCGTGTCAGAAGCATGGCGCTGGCCCGTCATCGTCGGCGGGCGTTGCGACCAGCGAGCAGATGGAGAGCGAGACGATGGACCGACGCCGACGAAGCCGCGCCCCGTGGAGGGTAGCCACCCTGCTGGCGCTGCTGGTGATCCTTGGCGGACTGCTTGCCGCCTGCGGTGGCGGCGACGCCACCAGCACAGCCGCTCCGACCAGCACCTCCGCCGCGGCGACGAGCCCAGCCGCAACGAGCGAGCCGGCGACCGAAGAGCCCGCGACTGAGGCGCCCGCGACTGAGGAGCCAGCCGAGGCGACCGCCACCAGCGAACCGGCCGCGGCGACGGCGACGACGGCTGCCCCGACCGCGACGGCGACCGGGTCGGCCGAGACGCTCACGCTCGCGGTCTACTTCATCCGCGACGAGAAGGTTGCCCTGGCCCACCGCACCGTGCCGCACACGCTCCAGGTGGCAGCGGCGGCGATGCAGGCGCTGCTGGCCGGGCCGACGCCGGACGAGCAGGCGGCCGGCATGTCCTCGTCGATCCCGGCCGGGACGCGCTACCTTGGCGTCGCCATCGGCGACGACAAGGTCGCGACCGTCGACCTGTCCGGAGAGTACGAGTCGGGCGGCGGCAGCTTCTCGATGGCCGCGCGCCTGGCGCAGGTCGTCTACACGCTGACCCAGTTCCCGACGATCGAGAAGGTCGCGTTCTCGCTCGACGGCCAGCCGGTCGAGGTGTTCGGTGGCGAGGGGATCGTGATGGATCACCCGGTCGGCCGCGCCGATTACGAGGAATGGACCCCGGCGATCTTCGTCGATACCGTCGCCATCGGCGACCGCATCAGCAGCCCGGTGCGGCTGGCCGGCACGGCGAACGTCTTCGAGGCGACCTTCGCTGCCCGCATCCTGGCCGCCGATGGCAGCGTGGCCGTCGAGGAGGTCGTCACGGCGACTTCCGGCACCGGCACGCGCGGCACCTTCGACGTGTCGATCCCGTTCGACCTGCCGGCCGGCCCGGCGACGGTCGTGGTGCTGGAGTACTCGGCCAAGGACGGATCGCCGGTCAATGTTGTCGAGATCCCGGTGACGATCACGGAGTAGGAGAGGGCCGCGCAGCGGCGCCGTAGCAGCACGCACCGCTGCGTGGTACTGTGATGGCCGGTACCATCCCAGCGGGCATGGAGTAGACCATGGCAGTACCCAGTCCCAGAACCGACACTCTCACTGCCGAGGCGCTCGCGTCGCTTCCGGACCATGAGTGTCACTTCGAGCTGATCGAAGGAGCGCTCGTCAAGGTGTCGCCAGCGTCGGGATCGCACGGCCGGATCGGCATGCGGATCGGCTGGCGGTTGATGGAGATTGCCGATGCCGCTGGCCTTGGCGATGTGTTCAATGCTGACACGGGCTTCATCCTGTATCGCGATCCCGATACCGTCCTCTCTCCGGACGTGTCGTTCGTGCGCAGCGAGCGGCTGTTAGGTCAGGACGAAGATAGCTTCCTCGAGCTGGCGCCCGACCTCGCCGTCGAGGTTATCTCGCCGTCGAATACGGCTCGTGAGATCTCCGACAAGGTCATGATGTATCTCGACGCCGGTTCGGCACTAGTTTGGGTTGTGGAGCCGGTGCGGCGGATCGTCACCGTATACCAGTCCGACCGGACGGCGCGGATCCTGAGCGATTCCGATACGCTCGACGGTGGTGAGGTGCTGCCGGGCTTCAGCCTGCCAGTCGCCGATATCTTTGCCAGAACCGGTCGCTGATTCCCGGCCGTCAGGCACTACCCTTCCGCGCCAGCACAAATAGGTGCGCGCCGCCCCCGAACGCCTCGTCCTCGCGGACCAGCTCCTCGTTGACGAGCTCGAAGCCCGCCTCCGCCACCAGCTCCAGGTTGCGCTCGCGGCCGTAGTGGCTCCAGTACATCGGCACGTCGGTGTCGAGGTAGTCGGGGTAGACGCCACCCACGAGGTCGGAGGCGCCCATCGTCAGCAGCATCAGCCCGCCCGGCGCGAGCACCCGCCGCAGCTCGGCGAGCACCGCCGGGTGGTCGTTGCG
>DAOKZM010000479.1:0-1403 GCA_035325665.1 Thermomicrobiales bacterium
AGCTGATCCGGCCCGCCGTGCGGCTCGCCCGCGACGGCTTTCCGGTCGGCTGGCATACGAGCCTGACGATCGCGCAGGATCTGGCGCTCCTCAGCCGCTTTCCGGCAACGCGCGCCATCTTCACCGACGACGGGCGTCCCTGGACGATGCTCACCGGGCTGACGCCGACGCGGCTCGTGCAGGCCGACCTCGCCCGGACGCTCGATGCACTGGCCGATGACGGATGGGAGACGTTCTACCGCGGCGATCTCGCCCGAGCGATCGTTGACGGCGTGCGCGGTATGGGCGGGCTGCTGGCGGATGAGGATCTGCGTGACTACGCGGTGCGGGTCGGGCCGGCACTCATGGCCGACTATCGCGGTCACGCGGTCGCGACCGCCCAGGCGCCGAGCGGCGGCACGACGCTGCTGGAGTCGCTGCGGCTGATGGAGCAGGCTAATCTCGCGGCGCTGGGACACAACACGGCCGATGCCCTGCACCACCTGATCGAGTCATTCCGGCAGGCGTTCGTTGATCGCTTCGCCTACCTCGCCGACCCGCGGTTCGTCCAGATACCGGAGGCGGCGCTTCTCACGGAAGGGTACGCCCGATCACGGGCTGCCGCGTTCGGTCCCTCGGCCCGGCCGATCGTGTCACCTGGTGGTCGCGACGAGCTGGGCGTGCGGCACGCGCTGGCGCGGTCGGTGCCGGCCTACGGCGCCGGCGAGCACACGACCCACGTCTCCGTTGTCGATGCGCGAGGCAACGCCGTCGCGCTCACGCAGACGCTGCTCTCGTCCTGGGGATCGCGGGTCGTGGCGCCGGGAACCGGCGTCCTGCTGAACAACGGCATGATGTGGTTCGACCCCGAGCCGGGGCGCCCGAACTCGGTGGCCGGCGGCAAGCGGCCGCTTGCCAACATGACGCCGGCACTGGTGCTCGAGAACGACGCCGTGCGCCTGGCGGTCGGCGCGATGGGTGGCCGAAAGATCATCAACGCGGTGACGCAGGTGATCGCCAACGTCGTCGACTACGGCATGGGCGTCCAGGCGGCGATCACCGCGCCCCGGGTCGATTGCAGCACGGCCGTGACGCTGGTGAGCAGCCGCATTGATCCGACCGTGGTCGCCGCGCTGGAGCGGCGCGGTCACGCGCTTCAGGCGATCCGCGAGGATATCGGCAGCGTGCCCTTCGCCAGCCCGGTCGGCATCCTCCGCGCGACGGACGGGACACTGCATGGCGGCGCGAACCCGTACTATCCGGCGATGGCGATCGGGCTCTAGCCGGGTGAGCCTGACCGCATCTTGTGCGCGTACATGTCGCTGTCGGCGCAGCTCACGAGCTCCGTTTCGCGCCGGCCATCCTCCGGGTAGACGGCCACGCCCCAGGAGACATGGGGCGTCGGCTCGCCCGGTGCGGCTGAG
>DAOKZM010000479.1:1414-2741 GCA_035325665.1 Thermomicrobiales bacterium
CCATAGCGTCCCGTGAGACATCCGGTACGATGATGGCAAACTCATCGCCGCCATAGCGTGCCGCCGTATCTCCCGGGCGGACGTTGGCCCGTAAGACGTTGGCTACTCGCCGGATGACGGCGTCACCCGCGACATGGCCGCGCATATCGTTGATCGCCTTCAGCCCGTCGATGTCGAGAATGGCGATAGCGAATGTCTCGCCCCGCTCCCCTCTCCGCTCAATCTCGCGCTGCAGTCGGTGATAGAACGCGCGGTGGTTGAGGAGCCCCGTCATGGCGTCGAGGTCGGCTTGTCGCCTGAGGCGCGTGTGGAGCTGCGCAACCTCGATTGCCTGGGCTACGTAGGTGGTGACCATCTCCAGCACCTGTTGATCCGACGCCGTAAATGCAGCCACCTCCGGGTGTTTGAGCGCCAGGACACCGATGCAGTCGCCGTCGGCCATGAGTGGAAGTGCCAGTTCAGAACGCACGCTCATGTCACCGTCCGTGACCTGATAGCGCGGATCGACCCGGACGTCGACAACGTTCTGCGACGCTCCGTGACTGGCGACCCAGTCTGCGATGCCGTCATCGTGCGGTCTGGCGAGGAGCCCGGTTTGGCCGGGTGTCGGCTCTGACTCTCGTGGGATGACCAGCAGCTCGCCGGTCTCATTATCGCGAATAAAGATGTCGCAGGTCGCGCCGGGGAACTCGCCGGTTACCAGTGCCGCCAGTTGATAGAGGAAGCGCCGGATGTCGACGAGCGTGCGAACCTCGGCGCTAATGCGCTGGAGGAGACCAAACGCGCGCGCGTCGACGCCGACGGCTCGTTGAAGGCGAAGCTCGCGTGTCGACGTCCGCGGCGGCCGCGACGCTGGCGCGATCTTCCCGCTCCGCACGGCATCGAGGAAGGCCGTCACCACGCGCGGGTGGAAGTGCGTGCCGCTACAGCGCTGTACCTCAGCGAGCGCCTCGTCGAGCGCACAGGCCGTGCGGTACGGCCGGTTCGACGTCATGGTGTCGAAGGCATCGGCAAGTCCGACGATTGCCGCCCCGAGCGGGAGTGCGTCGCCGGACAGCCCGTCGGGATAGCCATGACCGTCGTATCGCTCGTGATGGTGGCGTACCAGCGGGACCACCGCAGCCAACGCCGGATTGTCACCCAGAATGCTCGCTCCCAGCTCGGCGTGCCGCTGCATCATCGCCCATTCGTCCGGGTCCAGCCGGTCGGGTTTTTGCAGCACCCGGTCGGGAATGCCAATCTTACCGACGTCGTGAAGGAGACCTGCCAGCTCGATGATCTCGATCTCGCTTGCCGGAAGGCCCAGCGTCTCGGCGATTGCCCGGCT
>DAOKZM010000480.1:0-291 GCA_035325665.1 Thermomicrobiales bacterium
ACGACACGGACGCTGGCCGCGACGCCAGCCAGCGACCGCGCGACCTGCTCGGCATGCCGCCGGCCGGCGTCGTCGTTGTCCGGCACGATGGCCACATGCCGGCCTGCCAGCGACGCGGAGTACTCGTCGCGCCAGGCGCCGGCGCCCTGCGCGCAGGTCGTGGCGACGATGCCGAGCGCGGCGAGCGCGTCAGCATCCTTCTCGCCCTCCACGACGACGACGCGCTGGCCCGGATCGGCCGCGACGATCTCTGGCAGGCGGTAGAGCACGCGGCGCGTACCGTCGAGCGAC
>DAOKZM010000480.1:301-2729 GCA_035325665.1 Thermomicrobiales bacterium
TGGGGTCGACTCGCACCACCTGGTAGAGCAGCGCGCCGCTCTCGTCCCGGTAGTCGTAGGTCGCGACGACGCGCCCGCGGCCCGCCCTCGTGGCGGTCGTCGCCGGCGCCATCGGCCGGTAGCCGGCATGCTCGGCGACGAAGGCGAGCGCCTCAGGGAAGGCGCAGCCGCGCGCCAGCATCACGGCGTCGAAGACGCTCCCGCTCGCGCCGGTCGCATGGTCGCGCCAGACGCCATCGGCTCGCCGGATGGTGAACGATGGGCGCCGGTCGTCGCGCAGTGGCGACGACACCAGCCAGTCGCCCGGCCCGCCGGACGCGAAACGCGCGACGCCCAGCGCGCGATAGATCGCCTGCACCGCCGTCTCGTCGAGACGATCGACGACATCGGCCCGGTCGATCGCGGCCGTCATGGTCGCGCCTCCCGCCGTCGCAGCTCGCGTCGGATCAGCGCGATCCGCGGCAGCGCCAGCCAGCGTCGCGGCTCCGGGACGGCCACCAGCTCGGCGCACTGCCCGACCAGCGCGGCGCTCGGCAGGCGTCGCAGCTCACGCGCGATGCCCAGCAGCTCACGATCGACGTGGTAGACTGCGGTCGTCCGCGTATCAGCACAGTCGGCAGCGCGCCGCCGTTCCCCCGGCGCCGTCGCGCTAGGCCGCGTCATCGGCCGGCCCGGTCGTGGTCTCGCCCGCGAGGGCACGCTCGAACGCCTCGCGCGGCACGAGCCAGCGCCGGCCGACGCGCAGCACGCGGACGCCGGCCAACTGGCCCGTCCGGCGCACCTCCTCGTAGATCAGCGTCCGGCCGATGCCGAGCGCTCGCGCCGCCTCATCAATCGTCAGTGTTGCGCGTGGGGTCGTAGTGACCATGGGGAGTGCCTCCTATGTGGACTCGTGCCGCGCACTACCGCGGGTTCTGGTCCGAGCATAGGGAGCAACATGATGGATTGTCAGCCGCAAATATGCCGTTGAATTGTGCTACTTTGCCGCGGAAATCACGGACTGTTTATGCGGCAGGGATATCGTCTGGTCGGCGTGGCCAGGGTCCGCCCCAGTGCCGTTGGACTGTATGGCGGGTTACGCCGAGGGCGTCGGCGATCGTCTCCTGAGTCGCGACTTCATGATGTTCGGCCCGGTGCCGACGAAGCTCGACGAGGATGTCGTCTCGTGTGATGATCGGTGGCCGGCCACGCTTGGGGGAAGGAGGCGAGGAATCCGTCGATTCGACGGCGTCGCTTGGCGTTGCGCGGACGTAATCCTGAATGCCCTTCACGACTGGAAGGAGCTCGCTCACGTCACAGTCGAAGTCAACGATACAGTACTCGAAATCTGCAAAACGTCGCCGCACCGTCACTACGATCGCCTCCGGGTCGTCTGACAGGAAGTCAGGTCCGAGCGCTGACAGCGCGTACCATTGCGCTCCAGCGACGAAGCATTGGTCGGAATCACCGAATCCAGGCACCTCAACAAGCGGCCCCAACTCAATCCACATCCTCGGGTCTCCGACTCGGTATCGGCGCCCCAATGCTGCTCCGAAAGCCGCCCGCAGGCGGCCGACAGCCACATCCAATGGCGCCGACGCTCGAACTCGTCTACCTGACAGGTATTCGGCAAGTCCGTCGCCCGTCGCGTCTGATGCAGACTCTCGACGCTTGGAGATCGACTTCTCCGCCTCTCGCATCGCGGCGACTGCGGCGTCTTCGGCCTGGCGCAGTCCGACTCCCAGCTGCCCAATCGCCATACGCATCGCTCGTTCGCCGGCCTGCTTGATCTCATCGTAGTCGTCGATCGGTTGGTCGTATCCAAGAAGGATCCCGATGGATTGGTCAGCGATGGGGTCGAATGGGTCGAGCAGCTCGGCAGCGCACGCAGCTAGAAATTCGCCACGGAACGAGTCGATCGCCGGCCGGATGTAGTCATCCCATATCTCAGGCAAAGCTAACGGTTCAATCGAGCCCAGCGACTTCGGCAGTGCCTCGTCCAAGCTACCGTAATCGACGCCTGTGGGAGCGGAAAGCCGCGCGTTGGTCTGAAAGAAGGCATCACGGAGCTTGACGTACGCCCATTCGAGGCCGTCGGATGGAAAGACGAGTCCACCACCGCAATAGACTTCGAGGATCCGTCGCAGTCGCCGGAGAACCGCCAACTGGAACGATTCGCCAATTCCACTCGGTGCCGGGCACGGCTCCTCAGCATCGGTCCCTCGCGGTACACTGTCCACGCGCTCGACTCCCTTCTAGTCGGTCGCCGCACCCCGGCCGCGGACACGGCGCGGGGTCTCCTTCTGTCCATCCCGAGGTTGCATCAAGGTTGCATACTGGCCGGTACTGGCCGAACTCCGCGATATGTGGCGGATGATGGTTACCGGCGCCGCCGCATACGTACGCACGCAACGGCATTATACGACACTCGACAGAACGGACGTTCTGG
>DAOKZM010000481.1:0-1391 GCA_035325665.1 Thermomicrobiales bacterium
CTCGAAGGCGCCGATTCCGGCTGAGATGATGATCGTGCGACTGTAGTGCGTGCCATTCGTCGTTTCCAGGACGAAGACGCCCGACGCGTCGTCGCGCGTCAGCGATGTGACGGCGGTCTTCAGCACGAACTCACAGCCCATCCCGGCCGCCTGCTCGACCGCTGCCTCGACGTAGTCCTTGGCGAGCACCTTCGGGAAACCGGCGATGTCGTAGATGTACTTCTCGGGGTAGATCGCGGTCAGCGCGCCGCCAAGCTCCTCAAGCGCCTCGATGATCTTGGTCCGCATGCCGCGCATGCCACCATAGAACCCTGCGAACAGCCCGACCGGGCCGCCGCCGATCACGGTGATATCGTAGATCTGCTCGTCTGGAATCGACACGCTGCTTCGTTCCTCATCTGGTCGTCGCTGGTGATTCGGGGGTTGACGCCCGGTGCGTGGCCTGTTCACCGTCACACAGGGCAGGTGACTCAAGTATACCGGCGGCCGCGCCTCGACCCATCCGAAGAACTGCGTAGCGTGCTAGGTCGCCGTCTTCGGGGCCAGATTGCTGTCGTTGGCGTAGCGGATGGCATTCGGCAGGTCGAGCCGGTAGAGCGCAAGCCGCGCCGCGGTCAATGTCGCATAGCTCTCAACCGACGCAGCGCCAGGGTCATCGTAGAGCGCCCCGAACCCAGCGGCGACGTTTTGGGCGACGTTCCACCAGGCCATACCATCCACGCCGTTGACGACATTACCGGCCAACGGCTGCAGGTACGCGTGCCATTGCTCCTCCAGCTGTTGCCAGTCCACGCCGAGCGCCTGCTCGGGGACCCGCGTGCGGTACAGCTCGGTATAGTCCTCAAGCCCGTACTTCTCGATGACGAAGCGCGAGAACGAGCCGGCCGCGTCGTACTCCAGGCGACGTCGCACCCGGCCCTCGTAGGTCGCCTCGTCGCGCAGGAAGGCGAGCGTCGGCAGGACGCCGGCCTGATAGGCCCAGGCGGCCGACTGGATCGACGTGATGTAGCCGGCGGCATCGACGTCGGCGTCCATCTGATACGTGGCGAGCCCTTCGGCAAAGAAGAGGCTGTTCGGCAACGCGATGTGGTTCCCCGCAATGACGTGGGTTACTTCATGGGTGATCAGACCCTGCATCTCATCCAGCGCGACGCTACCGTCCTGGAGGATGAAGATCTGGTGCAGGTCGGACGCCGCGAAGCCCTGGCACCCGCGGCAGTTGTCGTCGAACATCTCGTCGGCGAGATACACCGTCAGCGGCGCATCGTCCTGGAGATGGAGGAATGCATTGACCTGGTCGATCCCGCGCCTGGCCATGTCGGCGACGGCCGGAGCGAAAGCCGGGTCGAAGGCTCCGGGCCGCCACGCGACGGTCACCGCCCCAAACGAGT
>DAOKZM010000481.1:1401-2721 GCA_035325665.1 Thermomicrobiales bacterium
CCAGTCGTGCCATGCGGCATCCGCGCGGGAGACCGGCCCTTGGCGGGTCAGTGCGAGATAGCTGATCGAGATGACGCGCTGCTCGGTGTTCTGTTCGGTGCGGTCGCGATCGGCGAAGGTATAGAGCTGCTCGACGTAGCCCAGCGGCCCAATCGGCGAGACGAGCTCAGGCTTGTTGACGTCGGGCAGCGGTCCGGCGGCCGGCAGCGTGGTCCCGACGGGAGCGATCGTCGCCACGGGCGTGGTGGCTGACGACTCAACCTGATGCGCGATGGCGCTGGCAGTCGCTATCCCGGCGACTGGGTTCGCTGGAGCCTCCTCGTCGCGGGGCAGAATGGCAACGACGCCGGCCAGGATCGCGACGATCCCGATGATCGCCACCAACGCTACTAGTCCCCGCACGACTGTCGACACCCCATCCCGTTGTAGCGAACCGGGACGCGGACTCCGGCCCGCGTCAACCACGGGAGGGTACAATCTGCCGCAACGGTGCGGCAACCCGCGAGGCGGTCGGCGCCGCCCAGGAGGAGGAATCAGGAGATGGTCGAGACTGCCAGCGGCGTCGTCGGGACGCTGCTTTCTGAGCGCGCGAAGCGCTTCGGGCCGGCGCGGCTCGGTAATCCGCGCGCATCCGCGTCGAAGATATCGTTCCTCGCTGGCTTCCCTGACCCGGCCAGCCTTCCGAAGGCCGACGTGATCGAGGCCACCCGCGTCGCGCTGGAGCGCGAGGGCGAGTGGGCGCTGCAGTACGGCTCATCGCGCGGGTATCCAGGTCTGATCGATGAGCTGGTCAAGAAGTTGGCGCGCGACCAGGGCATCGAGGCGACCGCGGACAACATCCTCATCACGAATGGGTCGTCGCAGGCGCTGGCGCTCATCGTCGATATGCTGGTCGATCCCGGCGATGTCGTCCTGAGCGAGCAGCCGACCTGGTCGGGCGCGGTCCACAACTTCACCGTCGCCAGGGCCGACGTCCGGCCGATCCCGATCACCGCCGAGGGCGCCGACGTCGACGCCCTCCAGCACGAGCTCGAGAATCTGAGCGCCGAGGGCAAGCGGGCCAAGCTGTTCTATACGATCCCGAACTTCCAAAACCCGACTGGCGTCACGATGACGCTCGAACGCCGCCAGCGCATCATCGAGCTCACCCGCGAGCACGGTGTGCCGATCGTCGAGGACGACGCGTACTCGGATCTCCGCTACGCCGGGAATCGGCTCCCGACACTGTACACGCTGGCCGGCGACGGATCGGTGATGTATCTCGGGACGTTTTCGAAGATCATGGCTGCTGGTGTCCGGCTAGGCTGGGTCGTCGCCGAC
>DAOKZM010000482.1:0-2717 GCA_035325665.1 Thermomicrobiales bacterium
CGGCGCGGCACACCGCATCCGGGACAGGCTTGGCTCCCTCCCCGCGTCGGCTGAGACCGACACGGCCGAGCAGACGGCCGACGCCAGCCGCCGAGCGCTGGGCGAAGAGGATTGGTCCGCGCTGTTCGACGAGGGCGCTGCTCTCAGTGTTGAAGAGGCCGTCGCCTACGCGCTCGAAGACGGGCGGATCTCAGGCATCGAGGCCGCGCCGTACCGGCGATGACGATTGAGAGACGATCCCTCCACCAGTGTGGACTCCTCCGGTGGCGCCTCCCTTCCCACTCATGCATGGCCAACGGCCGGGCTTGACGCGCGCATCATCTCGCGGTGTCATGCGGCGGACGAATCCAGCGATCAGGGCAAGGAGGAGCGGGTGGACACGTGGCGAGGGGCGCCGGAGTCGGCGGCGGAGTACGGAGTCCTGGCGGCGCTCGAGGTGATGATGCCGATGGGCGACGGGGTGCGGCTGGCGCCCGACCTCTTCTTCCCGCCGCGGCTGGACGCCCCCGCCAGCCGGGCCGAGGGGCGGTTCCCGGTCCTGCTGATACGCACGCCGTACAACAAGCGCACCGACGACACGCGGATGCGGGCTGAGTACTTCACCCGCCGTGGCTACGTCGTCGCGATCCAGGACTGCCGCGGCCGCTACCGCTCCGAGGGCACGTTCGCCTTCCTGGCCCAGGAGCCGGAGGACGGCTACGACGCGGTCGAGTGGCTCGGCCGGCAGCCGTGGTCGAACGGCAAGGTCGGGATGTTCGGCACGTCGTACCTCGGCTGGACGCAGACGGCGGCGGCGGTGATGAACCCGCCCAGCCTGGCGGCGCTGGTCGTCAACCAGGCCGGCGCGAACGCCTACACCAGCTCGGTGCGCCAGAACGGCGCGATGGAGCTGCGCTTCCTGGCCTGGGCGTTCATGGAGGCGGCGACGCACCCG
Source organism: Thermomicrobiales bacterium (assembly GCA_035325665.1). Classification (GTDB taxonomy): domain Bacteria; phylum Chloroflexota; class Chloroflexia; order Thermomicrobiales; family CFX8; genus JAMLIA01. The sequence continues at coordinate 935 of DAOKZM010000482.1, forward strand.
GAGGTGGTCGTCGACCCGGTCCGCACGGCGGCGCTGCAGAGCGTCTCGTCGCTGGAGTGGCTGCGCAGCCTGCCGCTGCGGCCGGGGCTGTCGCCGCTGGCGATGGTCCCCTCGGTTGAGCGCTGGGCGCTGGACCTCTACACCCGCGGCGACTACGACGAGTACTGGGAGCAGCCGGGCCTTAACTTCGCGAAGCACTGGGACGAGCACGCCGACGTGCCGCTGCTGCTCTGCGGCGCCTGGTACGACTCGTACACCCGCGCGACGCTGGAGAACTTCGCCGGCCTATCGGAGCGCAAGCGCGGGCCGGTCCGACTACTGATGGGGCCGTGGACGCACGGCATGGTGGATGTCAGCTACTCCGGCGATGTCGAGCTCGGCCCGACCGCGCCGGTGGCCGGCAACCTGGCCGAGACGTTCGACCACCTGCATCTGCGCTGGTTCGACCACTGGCTGAAGGGGATCGACAACGGCGTCGGCGAGGAGCCGGCCGCGCGGCTGTACGTCATGGGCGACGGCGACGGCGCGACCAGCCGCACCCACGACGGCAAGCTCTGGCGCGGCGGCCGCTGGCTTGAGACGGACGTGTTCCCGCTGCCGGGGACGACGCCGACCGCGTTCTACTTCCACCCAGGTGGATCCCTCGGGACCGCTCCCGAGGACGCGGGCAGGGCGGCCACGACGTTCCGCTACGACCCGGCCAACCCGGTTCCGACCGTCGGCGGCAACCTCTCATCGCTCGCCGACGCGATCCCGATCGTCGGCGACGAGCGCGGGCGGATCACCTACGAGCAGCGCTGGAACAGCATCGTCTCGATCGGCGGCCAGGACCAGCGCGACCCGGCGACCGGCATGCCGCTGGGGGGGCGGGGCGATGTGGTCGTCTTCCAGACCGACCCGCTGGCCGAGCCGTTGCAGGTCATCGGCGCGATCGAGGCGACGCTCTACGTCTCGTCCAGCGCGCCGGACACCGACTTCACCGTGAAGTTGGTGGACGTCTTCCCGCCGTCGGCCGACTATCCGCACGGCTACGCGCTGAACCTTTCCGACACGATCTTCCGCTGCCGCTACCGCGACGACCCGGCCAATCCGGCGATGATGGAGCCGGGCGAGGTCTACGAGCTGACGATCCCGATGTACGGCACCGGCGCGGTGTTCGGTCGGGGCCACCGCATCCGGGTGGACATCTCGTCGAGCAACTTCCCGCGCTTCGACCCGAACCCGAATACCGGCGACCCGATCGGCCGCCACCACCACACCCAGCCGGCCGACAACACGATCCACCACGACGCGGCGCATCCATCGCGGATCACGCTGCCGGTCGTGCCGCTGGAGTGATGGGAGAATCCCGAGTCAACGAACGCTAGCTCGCTACATCGCTGGAACCACGTCGGCGCGGATGGCGCCGGCCATAACAGAGGCGAGCCCGCTACGGGTCCTGAAGCGAGGAAGAGATCATGCAATCGCGGACCAGCGGTGTCATCGCGATCCTCACCCTATTCCTTTTCACCGCCTGCTGGTCGTCAGCTCCAGCGGACTCGGCAGCCACGGCCACCCCAGCACCAACGATCGTAGCGAGTCCATCGTCAACGGGCGAACCGCCCGCATTGCGGAACTTTCCGACACAGGCTCCGATCGATGCGCTCGCGATGTCCCAACTGAGCGGACGGCTCACGACGGTCGATGGCTGCCTCTGGGTGATTGGCGAGCGTGGAAGGGAATACCCAATCGCCTGGCCGCACGGGTATGGCTGGAGCGTCAACGATGGCGTGGTGCAGTTGCG
>DAOKZM010000483.1:0-2713 GCA_035325665.1 Thermomicrobiales bacterium
CCTCGGCGGCTCGCCGATCGACGCCGGCCTGACCGTCGCCCCGTTCTCGATCGGTTGGTCAATCGCCTCGGTCGTCTCCGGCCAGATCATCACCCGTGCCGGCTACCGGATCTCGGTCGTCGCCGGGACATTCTCGGCGGTAGCGGGCTGCGTCTCGCTGCTGCTGGTCTCGCCCGACACGGGACGGCTGCCGGCCGCGGCCGGCGCCGGACTCGTCGGCATCGGCATGGGCCTCTCGGCCACGGCGATGCTGATCTCGGTCCAGAACTCGGTCGGCTGGGGTCAGCCCGGCGTGGCGACGGCGCTCGTCCAATTCTCGCGAACGATCGGCGGCGCGGTCGGCGTCGCCGTCCTCGGGACCCTGCTGACGGCGCAGCTGACGTCTCGCCTCAGCGGGCTGGACAGCTCGTTGCAGAGTGCCAACGCGTTGCTCGACGAGGAGGTCCGCGCCGGCCTCGCGCCGGACGTGCTGCGCTTCCTCACGACTGCGCTGTCGTCGTCGCTGCACGTCGTGTTCATGACCATGCTCGGTCTGGCTATTGCGGCCGCGATGATCGTGGTGCTGTTCTTCCCGCGTGGATCGGTCGAGGAGCTGCAGGCCGCCGAGGGCGGCATGGGCGCGGCGCGGAGCCGGCCGGAGGATGCGGGCGAGCCATCAGTCCACCCGGGTGGACGGACGCGCCCGGCGTCGCGCTAATCGCGGCGACGCCGGGCGATGCTCGCGCTCAGGACTCGGTCTCGAGCTTCGACTTGATGCAGGCGAAGATGTCCTTGGTCATCCGGTCGGCGACGCCGCCCATCAGCCGCGCGCCAACTCCCGCGATCGTGCCGCTGACCCGCACCTGCGACGCCCAATCCATCACGGTACCGCCGCCGTCGGCGTCGGTGAGGTCCATCGTGCTGGTCATCGAGACCGCCGAGCCGGGCATCTTGCCCGAGGCGACGATCGTGGCATGCGATGGCTCGTCCCGCTGCTTGAACTCGATGTCGAAGTTGAACGTGCCCTTGATCATGCCGACGCCGGCCTTGACCGTGCACTTGAAGTGGTCGTCGTCGATGACCTCGACGCTCTGGAGTCCCGGGGCGCACTGCGTCACCTGGTTCGGGTCGGTGAGGAATGTGTAGACCTTCTCCCGCGGCGCCTTGATCGTGACGTCGCCCTTGAACTCCATGTAGCCCTCCCAATCCGCGCGATCCCGATGTCGAATGCCCACAGTATAGGCGAACGCCCGCCGGCTGGAACCGGCGGGCATCGGCATCGGCATAACGGGACGCTAGAGAACCCGGCGCTCCTCCAGCGTATCGGGATCGAAGCCGCGCCAGACCGGGATGCCACAGTAGCGCTCACCCTCGGGGCAGAACGGCTTGTTGCCGGCGCGCGAGCGCAGCACGCATGGCGGGCCGCTGACGAACTGGCCGATCGTCGGCAGGACGGCGCGGACCTGAGCCGTCTCCTGGGCCGCGGTGTCGAAGATCTCGCGCTGGGCGTTGTAGCAGAGCCGCTTGACCCACTTCCAGTAGTAGGTCAACAGCGTGCCGGTCTCGTAGAAGCGTAGCCGGTGGCTGTTCGGCAGCAGGTAGAGGACGTGCTCCGGCGCGACGCCATCGTCGAGGAGTTGGTTCTTCGCGTCCCAGAGCGCCCGGACGGTCGCCTGATACTCCTCGAGCGCCTGCTGGTTGCGCGTGACCTCATGCGGGACGATGACGTCCGGGTCGCGGCGCATGTGCGCGGCCAGGACCGGGGCCGACGACAATGTGCCGCGATGGCGCTGGTTCTGGGCGTCCTCAGCGCCGCTGATGCGCTTCTGGAAGGTGAAGGGGACGTGGTTCATCGTCTGCATCAGCTTCGAGTTCATCGCCAGGAAGAGCGGGTGGCCGAGGTAGTGGTTACGGGCCGGGTCGAGGACGGCCAGCAAGGCATCCTCGTCGGACATCGCGGCCGGCGTCTTGCCGAGCACGGTGCGGACGGCGTCGGCCAGAACGCGCTCGGCGTCCGGGTTGTAGCTCGCCAGCCGAGAGTCGTAGCGGCCCAGGGTGGCGTCGAACTCGGCGAAGAAGCGCTCGTCCGACGGCGACGCGACGGTCCGGCGCATCCCGTCCAGCGCCTCGTACTCGATCGTGTCCTCAGCGCCGAGGATCTGCAGGTCCAGCTCGTAGCCCCGCGCGCCGAGGAAGAATGGATCGATCTTGAGCACCTCGGCGACCATCGCGTTGACGATGTAGCGCACCTCGGCCGGCACATCCAGCTGGTTGGCCAGCACGTAGTAGCGCAGGAGGGTCAGGCCGTTGATCGTGTGGTAGAGGTGGGCCGGCGTCGCCAGCGGCAGGACATAACGTGCAACCTCCTGCGCCCGTTTCTGGACGGCGTCGGCGACGCGCCGCTCGGCTTCAGGCCCGCTGGCCCTCGCTCGCGAGGGGAAGACCTTCGCGTAGCGCTCGGCCAGCCCCGGCGAGAGGATATCGGTCAGGTTGCGGTAGCCGTCGATCGCCCGCTCGACCGCCGCGCGGTAGATCGCCTCCTGCCGCTCGTTGAGGCCCGGAGTCACCATCACCTTGCCGGACACCTCGCGGTAGCGTTGGCTGACCTGCTCGGAGTTGTAATACGGATGATGGTGGAAGAAGGACCAGATCGCCAGCCGGGACACGCCGTCGAGCACGAAGACGAAGTTCGCGTGCTGGAAGGTCGTGTGGTGACCGGCGTCGAACAGGTCGC
>DAOKZM010000484.1:0-1350 GCA_035325665.1 Thermomicrobiales bacterium
GATCACCGCCAACATCGTCGAGATCCTCTCCGGCGAGCATGCCGGCGGCGGGTGGGACATCCGCGCCAGCCAGGCGACCACGAACCCGATCGGCGACTTCAAGCTGACGCTCACCGAGAACGGCGCGAACCCGGACCAGTTCGAGGCGAGCGCTCGGGTGAACTGGATCAGTCCGTCTCGCGGGCAGATGCGCATGGCTGGGGCCGAGGAGTGGAAGATCTATGGGGTCAACGGCGTCGATGCGTCGTTCACCAGCGAGAGCGACATCCCGCTCCAGACGCGCGCCGACGGCTATGCAACCGATCGGGCCGTCTGGGACGCGCTGGCCGCGGACCCGCTGTTGGCCGTCATCGATAGCATGGCCCTGCCGGCCACGGGGTTCGACCCTGACAGCAGCGAGTTCACGATCGAAGGCGTCACGGCCGACGACGAGACGATGCAGCCGCAGCAGGTCGCGATCAGCGACCCGGCGACGGGGCGGACGCGCACCGTGACGGTAATCGGCATCATCGACTCCCGGGCGTTCACGATGTGGGGCATGTTCCTGCAGGAGCAGACCGTCGAGGATGTCTGGGGCATGCCAGACGCCATCAACTACCACCTGCGGCTCGCGCCCGGGGTCAACGCGGACGACGCGGCCCGGACCGTCGAGTCGTCGCTGATCAACTACGGCGTCCAGGCGGACTCGATCCGCACGATCGTCGACGAGACGATGGCCACGCAACGCAACATGATGCGGCTGTTCGAAGGCTTCATGGCCCTCGGCCTGATCGTCGGAATCGCGGCGCTCGGCGTCATCGCCTTCCGCTCGGTCGTCGAGCGTCGCCAGCAGATCGGCATGTTGCGGGCAATCGGCTACAAGCGCTCGATGGTCGCCGCCAGCTTCCTGATCGAATCGACGATGATCACCCTGCTCGGCGTCCTGTCCGGCGCCATCCTGGGCGTGCTGCTGGCCTGGAATCTGATCACGAGCGACTACTTCATCGGCGGGGGCGGCGTCGGGTTCATCGTGCCGTGGCTGGAGATGGCGCTCTTCATCGTTATCTCCCTCGTCGCCTCGCTGCTGATGGCCTACATCCCCTCGCGCCGCGCCGCGGGCGTCCCGATCGCCCAGGCGTTGCGCTACGAGTAGGACGGGAGGAACGACTCGACCGACGACGCCACCGACGACGCGTCCCGACGGGGGGGCCCCGCCGGACGCCCGCCACGACAGAGGGGGAACCATGACCGGCATCATCCGCGGCGCCCTGGCGCTTACGCTGATCCTCCTGATCGCCGTCAGTGGCTCCCCTTCTCCTCCAGCATCTGCGGCTGCCGACGCGACGAGCCTCGACCGCATCGACTGGTACG
>DAOKZM010000484.1:1367-2710 GCA_035325665.1 Thermomicrobiales bacterium
ATCGTCGAGGGCGACCAGATCGTCCACAGCCGAGGATTCGGCGAGTCCGGCTCGACGCCGATCACTCCGCAGACCCCCTTCGCCATCGGCTCGCTGACCAAGTCGTTCACCGCGCTGTCGATCATGCAGCTCGTCGAGGACGGCAAGATCAGCCTCGACGATCCGGTCCAGCGCTACATCCCGTGGTTCACGGTGGCCGACGCTGATGCCGCGGCGCGAATCACCGTCCGGCATCTGCTGAACCAGACGAGCGGGCTATCGCGGGCAACCGGCATCCGGCCGCTGCTCGAGGAGAGCACCGACACGATCGAGCAGTACGTCCGCAACCTGCGCGAAGCCGAGCTCAACCGGCCGGTCGGCGCGTCCTACGAGTACTCAAACGCCAACTACGTCACGCTCGGCCTGATCGTCGAGATGGTGAGCGGCCAGCAGTACGGCGACTATGTCCGCCAGCACGTCTTCGAGCCGCTCGACATGCGCGACAGCTACGCGTCGCACGAGGAGGGACGCCGGCAGGGGATGTCGGACGTCCACCAGTTCTGGTTCGGCGTGCCGGTCAAGGCCGAGACGCCAACGCTGCCGGCGCAGGGGCCAACCGGCTTCCTGGTCGCCTCGGCCGAGGACATGGCGCGCTACCTGTCGATGTATCTCAACGAGGGCTCATATCAGGGCCGCCAGATCCTGTCGCCCGCCGGGATCGAGGCGATGCTCGCCCCGGCGACCAACACGTTCGACCGGACGCTGCTGGGCACGGAGTTCACCGCGCGCTACGGCATGGGCTGGTTCAACGGGCCGTTCGGGGACAGCCCGGCATTGTGGCACCTGGGCGAGCTGCCGACGTTCAACGCCTGGATGGTGCTGCTGCCGGAGACGAACCAGACCGTCGTCGTCCTGATCAACGCCGGCAGCCAGATGCCCATCGCCGGGGCCACTGAGGTGTTCAGCCGCATCCCGATCGGCGTGACACAGATCCTCACCGGCAACGAGCCACCCACTGGGATGAGCCTGACTCGCTTCTACGTCGTGTTCGACCTCATCGTGCTGGCGATCGTGGGAATCCAGACCTGGGCACTGGCCCGGCTCCTGCGCCGCCCAGCAACGCCGCCGCGCCGGCCGCGCTCGCTCGGGGAAGGCTGGGCGCTCGCGCGCCAGACCGTGCCGCTGGCCTGGGAGGTCGGGCTAGGCAGCCTGATCCTGCTGGGCTATCCGGCGCTGACCGGCATAAGCTGGCGCGGAAGCTTCACCGCAGCCCCCGACCTCGTCATCGTCCTGCTGGTCGTCAACGGGCTCTGGTTGGTCACCGGCATCACACGGATCGTCCGCTTCGCCGGACTGGTCCTGAG
>DAOKZM010000485.1:0-2685 GCA_035325665.1 Thermomicrobiales bacterium
AGCACTGGACCGACGAGCTGCGCGTCCTCAAGGACGCCGACGGGCTGGAGCGCGTCCGCATCCACGACCTCGACCCGCGTCGCCTGCGCCTGCAGGCCATCTCACCGCCGCTGGAGCCGCTCGCCTGGGACCTGATGGAGCGCAGTGTTGCCCGCGGCAACGACGCCCCCGCCGTCCGCGAGGTCGCCGTCGAGATGGGATTGTGGCGCTAGCCACCGATCAGTCATCGCTCCAGCGCCGCAGGAACCAGGTGAAGTCGAGGTCGTCCGGCGATGCGCCGTAGTGGGTCAGGATCATCGCGGCCTCGCTGCGGTGCTGCGTCCCGTGGTTGCAGACGTGCACGAGGTACTGCCAGAGGGGCCTGTCCCGGAACACTGCGATGTTCAGCTCCGTGTCGTCCAGCGTCGCCAGCCAGTCGTTCGTCTCCTGCTCGTTGGCGCGCCAGGCGTCAGCGAGCGCCGCGACGGTTGGGAACGTGGCCGGGTCGAGGTCTGGTTCCGAGACGTGTGCTCCTCGCTCGAGGGTTCGTCGCCAGCTCTGCTCGGCGTCGAGCATGTGGACCAGGATGGCGCGCAGGTTGGGAGAACCGACGATGGGTGGGGTTGCGACGAACACGTCATCGGGAAGTCCGCCTGCCGCGGCGAGGACGCGCCGGGTTGCGGAGTACGAGTAGTCGAACAGCAGGCGTATCTCGTCCGCGCGCATGGTGTCGTCCTCCCCGGAATAACGAGCGCCCCTCCCTCGACTTTGAGGAAGAGGCGCAGGTCGAGATTGCTGGCTAGTCGCGAGCCGCGCCGGTCGGCACGCCGCTGGTGACCAGCGCCTTCAGCTCGTCGACGAAGATGCGGTTCCAGGCGTCCATGTTGCTCCAACGGAAGCTCGACGAGTTGGCGCGCACGGCTTGGCGCGTCTCGTCGGGCATGTTCTCGTAGGAGCGGTTGATGCCTTCGAGCTGCGAGTTCTCCTGCGCGAAGCGACGGGTCTCGGCCGCCATCTGGGCGGTGACTGCCGCCGGCCGCTCGATGAAGTGGCCCAGCTCGTTCCAGCTGGCGTCGTAGAGGACGAAGACCGGGATTGAGTGGTACTTGCCCTCCTTGTAATAGGGCTGCATCAGATCCAAGTTGTCGTCGCGCTTGAAGACGCTGAGCGTGACCGACGGAACCTCGCGGGCGATCTTGGCAACGACCGGCAGGAACTGGATCACGTCGGTGCACCAGTCCTCGCCGAACGCGGCGATCGACACCGGGTTGGCGGTGAAGAAGGCGCGATCCTCGTCGGTGACGTTGAACGCTTCGATGTTCTCGAGGAACTTCTCCTTATTGACTTCCATCTGATCGACGAACGCGTCGATGGTGATGCCCTTGGCGAACTGATCCCTGCTGATCGACATCCTGACGATTCCCTCCTCCGGGTTCCATCCCGCAATGCCGCGCCGCCGCGGCCTCCATCCAACCTAACCAGATCGCCGCAGGACATATTCCATCGTCATACGACGGGCATGAAAGTGGGGCCGCTGGGACGGCCCCGGGTACAGGGAGGGAGGGAAGAGAATTGCGATGGTGGATGATGGGGTCCGCGGCCGGCCTCCGGCCCGCGCCGCCCGCCTCACCGGCGAGGGATAAGGCGGGAGCGAGGCCACCTGGGTGGCCTGCCGTCCGTCGCGTCCCGACGGCCGGCCGCTGCTCCGGCTCGAATGACTGACACATCCCGGGAAGACGCATCCGTCGATTCCAGCCGGCCCATCCCGATGCCGTCCGCCCGGCTCCCACGCGCGAGTCTCGCGCCTCAGAGCTCCTGACGACGCGCGCCCTATCCGAAGCGGACTGGCCGTCCGCCGCGTTCAGGCCACCGCCGCCGGGCGGCGCCCCCGTCGGGAGCGGATCGCTCCGTCCGTTCGGGGTGCTGTACGTACATCGTTACTGGGTATTGTACGTACACTTGCCGCGTTGTCAAGGGGTCTGTCGAAATTCGTTTCGGGGCGCCGTCCCAGCGGTGCTATCGGGGCTTCTATACTGGCGGTTAGGGGCCGGCAGGCAGCCCCGACTCCTGTCATCCTGAACCGCAGTGAAGGATCCGTCCCTCGTGCGTTCGGTTGTAGCCAACGCGGGAGAATGGATCCTTCGCATTCGCTCAGGATGACAGGCGACAGGGCGGTTGCCGATGACACATGCCGGTGGTTCTGGCCGGGGCTGGTCGGTGGCGCGTGTGTACGCTCGGCGTCGCCAGCGAGTCACAGGGAGGCGAGGGGGTGTGCCATGCCGGGTCTGATCGAGTTCCCACCAGGCGGGGCGCCGGACGCCGTGCGGCGGCTGATGCCGCGGGTTGGGCACACCTGGCGGCGAAGCGTGGCCGTGCTCGACGGCGCTAGCCGCGGCCGGATTCTGGCCGATGACACTGTCGATCCGACCTGGGCGGCCGTCCAGGAGTACTCCGACGACAACATGCTCTACCTCGGCGGGACGCTGCGCCGCGAGCAGGTCGCCGCGCTGATCGACGAGTTGCGACGCGACCGCTCGGTCTCGGTCGGACTGAGCGGCGGCGACGTGCTGGTCGGCCTCTTGCCGCCGGGCGCGGACCTTGACCGCGTCGATCTGGACTTCGAGGACCGCGACCCGGCGGTGGATCTGGCGGCGCTCGCCGCGCCGCCGGCTGGGCTGCGCCTGGCGCGGATCGATGAGAGGCTGC
>DAOKZM010000486.1:0-331 GCA_035325665.1 Thermomicrobiales bacterium
GGATGTGGACGGTAACCGTGCTGGCGTCGGCGACGAAGTCGTAGCCCCAGACGGCGTTGAGCAGCTGCTCGCGGGTGAACACGCGGTTCGGGTTGGTGGCGACGTGGTGCAGCAGGTCGAACTCGCGAGCAGTGAGCGACAACGGCGTGCCGCGCAGCGTCACCTCGCGGCTGGCCGGGTCGACCCGCAGCGTGCCGAAGTCGAGGACGTCCTGACCAGCGGCCGGCCCGGCGCCGCTCGCCCGGCGAAGCACCGCCGTCACCCGGGCGGCCAACTCGCGCGGGCTGAACGGCTTTACGACGTAGTCGTCGGCGCCGATGCCCAGTCCGAT
>DAOKZM010000486.1:341-2641 GCA_035325665.1 Thermomicrobiales bacterium
GGAGAAGGCGAGCTTCCTCGCCGGCTGCGAGCTGAAGCCCGACTTCGTCATCGCCGATTCCGGCTCCTGCGACATCGGCCCCTATCCGCTCGGCGCCGACGGCCAGGCGAGCCCGGAAGCGTGGCAGCGCCATGACCTCGAGATCATGCTCCTCGCCGCGCGCTGTCAGCATGATCACCGGGACCCGGCGCTCGGCCTGTAGCAGCCGGCAGACCTCGAGCCCGTTCAGCTTCGGCAGCATCAGGTCGAGGACGACTAGGTCGGGACGCACCCGCCGGCTGGCCTCGACCGCCGCCTCGCCATCGGCCGCGGTCACGACCTCGTGGCCGTCGCCGCGCAGGTAGCGCTCGACCACCTCGCGGATGGTCGGGTCGTCGTCGACGAGGAGTATGGTCGCCATCGGGTCCACCGCTTCCGTGGCCGCCTGGGACGGCGGCGGGGTTCAACGTGCTTGATAACGCCGCACGGCGCTCGATCATGCCCGCGAGCGTGGCCGTGCCTGCAGCCCGGCCACGCTCGCGCATGCGCTTCGATCAGTGGCCCTTCGGCGCCTTATTGAGGGTGCAGACGAAGAGCTTGACGATCCCGTGGTCGGTGACGCCGGCCGGCCCGGCGTCGGCTATGGCTGCCAGCACCTCGGCGTCGCTGTCCAGATCACCGCTGCCGTTCGCGTCGTACATGGCGACGGTCGTTGCCATGTTGGTGTTGAACGAGACGGCATGGACCATCCAGCGGCCGCCGTTGTAGTCCGGGTCGCCCGGCGCCGCGTCGGCGACGCTCGGCTGGACGCCGCCGAAGTTGTAGATGGTGTCGTAACTCTGGTCGGGAGCGCCGGTGCCGGCCAGGTCGGTCGGCGTCGCGACCGTTCGGTAGAGTGTGCCGTCGACGTAGATGGCTGGCCCGCTGACCCCACCGGAGCCATTGGCCGAGGCGACGCCAGCCAGCATGAATGCCGCGATAATGCCGAGGACTGGAAGGAAACGCAGGAGTCGCATCTGGTTCGTCTCCGTTCGACGTATCGTTGTTGTCAGGTGGACGGTCCGGACCGATCCTGTCTCCGACGATAGCGCCGCGCCGTTGCGCTCCGCTTACCAGAATCTAACGATTCTCTTACGACTCCTCCCGCGCGGCCAGCGAGGCGCGCCAGGCGTCGCGGGCGACGACCCATTCGTCGCGCAGGAGGTCGAACTGCAGCGCGTCGCGCAGGACGCCGTGCTTGACATCCTCCCACTTCAACCGGCCGGCCGGCCGGTAGCCCTGCTTCAGCACCGCCGTGGCCGAGCGCGTGTTCGGCTCCCACACGTAGGAGTTGATGGCGTGCAGCTGGAGATGGTCGAAGGCGTACTCCAGCAGCAGGTGCTTCGCCTCGGTCCCATATCCTTGCCCGCGATAAGCCGGGTCATGCACCCAGGCGCCCGTCTCGGCGGTGCGGTTGAGCCAGTCGATGCCGAAGAGCTGGAAGGTGCCAATCAGCGCATCGGTCTCGCGCAGGCAGGCGGTCAGCCAGACGTCCGATGGCGGCCGCTCCCCGTACACCTCGTCGAGCATCGCGGAGAAGGCGAGCGGGCTGAACGGCACCCGGCCGCGGTCCATGAACGTCTCCGGCTCCTCCGCCTGGAATCGCGTGATCTGCTCGCCGTCCTCCTTCTCGGTCGGACGCAGGTAGAGCCGTGGCCCGACGACAAGCGCGTTACGCATCGATGTCCTCCTCGTCGTCGAACCGCCACGGACGATTGAGCTTCTGGAAGTAGAGCAGGTCGGCCCGCCCGCCTGGCCGGGCGACGTGCTCGCGTAGCCGGGCCATCTCCGCCATCCCGGCCGCTTCGGCAGCGGCGATGGACTCCGCCTCATCCGAGGCCAGGATGAACGTGACGACCAGCATCTCGCGCTCCTCAAGCAGCCAGGGCAGCACCGTGCCGATCGCGTCCGCCCTGAGGCTGTCGGCGTCCTCCAGCCAGGGCGCCATCGTGAAGCGCGCCGTCGCCTGCTGGACGTTCCAACCGATACGCACCAGGCCGACGACCTCGTCGTCGGTCGTCTCGGCCGTCGCCGCGCCGGAGGCACGCACGAGGGCATAGTAGACCCGTCGCGGCCAGATGTCCTTGTGATTCTCCTTGAGCCACGTCTCGGCCCTGACGGCGTCGATCGGGTATGGCGAGGGGTGCCAGGCGGTTGCGACCGCCTTGTCTTCTGGAACGAGCGGCCGCAGTGCTACGCGCTCGCCGTTGAGGTAGCTCACTCGCATCGACGGGTGCTCCAGCTTCCAATCAGGCCCGCGATAGTAAAACCCGCCGAGTATA
>DAOKZM010000487.1:0-2633 GCA_035325665.1 Thermomicrobiales bacterium
GACTCGCGCGCGTTGCGCAGCCGCCGGTTAGTACGCTGGTGTCGCTTCGAGATCAACCTGTCGCAGCCCTCCTATCGGCGACGGATAGCCGCGCTCGACCAGGTGGTCGATGACCGACTGGATTACGTCATCGGGGGTCGAGGCGCCAGCGGTAATGCCGACCGTCTCCTTGCCCTCCAGCCAGGCGACGTCGATGTCCGACGCCTGCTCGATGTGGTAGCTCGGCACGCCCATCTGGTTGCCGACCTCGGCCAGCCGAGCGGTGTTGGACGACTTCTTGCCGCCGATCGCCAGGATGACGTCCGCCTCGCGGGCGAGCTGCTTGAGCGCGTTCTGGCGCTCGAAGGTCGGCTCGCAGATCGTGTTGGTGATGCGGATCTCGCCACCCTCCGGGGAGACGAGCGCGGTCAGCTCGGCAACGAAGCGCAGCAACTCGTCGGTGTTCTTCGTGGTCTGCGAGACGATCGCGACCTTGCGTGGCGGGGTGATGGCGCCCTCGGCGGTCGAGCCGCGCGGTGCGTTCCACGGCAGGTCGGCGATCTTCTTCGCCGGGTAGATCCGCGAGGTGCCGGACCAGGACATGATGCCCTTGACCTCGGGGTGGTACGAGTCGCCGTAGACGACGACGGTGTAGCCCTGCTTGGCCAGCTTGGTTGCCATGCGCTGGACCTTGGTGACCAGCGGGCAGGTCGTGTCGATCAGCTCCAGGCCATAGCGCTCGGCCTCGGCGGCGCGCTCGGGGCCGGCCCCGTGGGCGGTGATCGCCACGCGCTTGTAGCCGCGCTGGGCAGCCTCCTCGATCGAGCCGGCAGTATCGACGCCCCTGGAACGCAGCCGCTCGACGACCTGCGGATTGTGGATCACGTCGCCGATGGTCGCCACCGGGTTCGCCACGTCGCCGGCCTCCTGGATGATCTCCAGCGCGCGGCGCACGCCCCAGCAGTAGCCCATCTCGTTCGCCAGTATGATTCGTCGGTCGCCCATGCGCGTCGCATTCCCCTCTCGGACCGGTCATCCCTTGCGTACCGGCTGCCGCATGTCAAGCCGCGGCCGGCAGGTTGAGTATACGAGGTTCGGGACGCGGGATGCGGGACGCGGGACGCGGGGGGAGTCGTCGCGTCGTGCTAGCGCGGCACGTGCTGCATGGGGCGTGGTGCGCTAGCCGGCAGACCGAGCGGGCGCGGGACCGTGGCACCTTCGGCCCGCAGGAGGCCGATCGCCAGCGCCGCTATCCAGAGCATGGTCGCGTAGATATTGACGCGCTCCTCGATCCCCATCCAGGGCGTCGGCTCGTCCGCGACCATCTGCGGGATCTGCAGCGAAGTGAGCACGCCGAAGAGGACGAGCGTGGCGATCGTCCCGTAGGAGTAGTACTGGAACCGCTTGCCGAGCAGGCGGGACCCAGAGGCCATGCCGAGCACGATGAACAGCGACATCACCATCGTCGCCGGCCCGTGCAGCGAGTTGCGGAGCGTATCCTCTCCGGCCGCGATGATCTCCCGACGGTCCATGTTGAACAGCCCGCCACCGGTCGCGCCGGCGACAGCGTAGGCAGCCATCATCGCCGCGGTCATGCGCCCCGCGCTTCGCTGGCCGGCTGCGGTCCAGATGCCGGCCGCGAATGCCGCGATCAGCAGGTTGTAGGGGATCAGGTTCAGAGCAACCATGAGGTCCCGCGTCGGGGCTCCCTCGGCGAGCAGCTCGCTGACCTGTTGCTCGGAGTAGCGGTAGCCTTCATACCGCCAGGCCGCGATGGCATCGACCGCCACGTAGAGTACCGACGAGGCGACGCCGCAGCCGAGCAGCGTCCGCTCAAGCCGCGGATGCCGTTCAACTGCCCGGCGAGCCGTCTCAATCAGGGCGACCACGGGGAATCTCCTTCCACACTGGGACGACGCTCGACGCGCGGTCGCCCTTTGACCGAACCAACGCTAGTAGTGCGGCGGCAGGGTCACCGTCGTGTCGATGCCGTGCCAGACCGACGCGGCGCGCGTCACGGAACGACCGGCAACACTTTCTACCGATGCGCGCTCGTCCGCTTGCTAGCGATGTAGATGCCGGCCCCGCCGCAGACCATCGACAACCCCAGCAGCAGCCCGGCGAGGAACTGCTGTGGCGCGGCATCGCCGGCCAGCTATGTCATGCCCAGGCTGAGCGCGAGCAGGACCAGGCAGAACATCATCTCCATCCGGTGTTCATGCGTCATGATCGGGACTCCTCCTTCCCGTGAGCGCGAAGGATGCGCTCGCACCGCGTCGGAGTCGCGGCCTCGGGAAGGCGGCGGCACCGAGGCGACCCCGGCGCAACGCCAGACTACGCCTCATCGTGTAACAACATCGCGACAGCGCAACGCCGGACGCGTCAATCGCATGACAGTCACGAGGCGGCGGTCCGCGGCGGAGGCGGTACCGCCCTGAGCGCGCCCGCGGCTGACCGGCCGTCTGGGAGGATGATAGAATTCGGTCTCGGGTCGCGTTCTCGGCGTCGTAGCCAAGTGGCAAGGCAGGAGTCTGCAAAACTCTGATCGGCGGTTCGAATCCGCCCGGCGCCTCCCCCGGACAGTTTCTCCCGAGCTTCCTATCCCGAATCACCACCAGCTTCCGCGTCGCCGTGAGTCGCATCCAGCGCGTCCA
>DAOKZM010000488.1:0-2617 GCA_035325665.1 Thermomicrobiales bacterium
AACGGCACGACACCCGAGGTCGAGATGGTGATCCGCCGCGCGCCGAATCCCATCCCGGCCGGCTCGTGGAGGATGGCAACCATCTTCATGACGTTGTCGTAGTTGTGGAACGGCTCGCCCATTCCCATCATGACGAGGTTGGTGAGCGGCCGGCCCTTCTCGCGCGCCCGGCGGGCCATGTCCACGACCTGAGCGACCATCTCCCCGGCGCTGAGGTTGCGCTGCAGCCCCATCAGCCCGGTCGCGCAGAACGAGCAGCCGACGGCGCAACCCACCTGGCAGGAGACACAGACCGTCGCGCGGTCGGGGTAGAACATCAGGACCGTCTCGAGAGTCTGGCCATCCGCCGTCTGGTAGAGGACCTTCAGCGTCTCGCCATCGTCGGTCCAGAGCTCCTGGATCGGCGTCAGCGCCGCGAACGGCAGCTCCGCGTCGAGCGTCTCGCGCAGGCGCTTTGGCAGGACCGTCACCTCGTCGTAGCCGGTCGCCAGGTGCTTGTGGACCCAGCCATAGAGCTGGCGCGCACGATAGGCTGCCTCGCCGTGATCGCGGACCCAATCCTCCAGCTCGTCGAGCCGCAGCTCGTAGATGTTGCGCGGCACGAACCGCCCTCCCCGAGCGACGGGGCGGAGGACGAGCTGTGGTTCCGGAGCGGCGAGATCAGTCGTGTTCATTCCGGCAAGTATAGCATCCAATGATTCTTCTTATGTCTACCACCGTCTCGCCGCTCGATCCAGACCTGCGGTACGATGTCTGCCGGTCGTGACGGCAGCAGCGAGAGCGGGGGGTGCATGGCGGTGAGCTGGGAACCGGTTCAGGAACTGGTTTCGACGATCGAGCAGGCGTCGGGCGGGACGGTCGGGATCGCCGTTGCCGCGCCGGACGGCAGCCGATGGAGCCACAACGGCCGACGGCAGTTCAAGGCCGCCAGCACGGTCAAGATCCCGCTGATGATCGAGGTCTACCGGCAAGTCGATCGTGGCGAGCGGACACTCGACGAGCGGCACGTGCTCGCAGCTGAGGACAAGGCGGTCGGCAGCGGCGTGCTGCTTCACCTCCACGACGGCATCGAGCTGACGCTGGAGGACCTCGTCTACCTCACCATCAGCATCAGCGACAACACCTCGACCAACATGCTGATCGACCTGGCCGGGATGGATGCCGTCAACACGACGATGCACGAACTGGGCATGACCGGCTCGACTCTGGCGCGCAAGATGAGAGGCCGCCCGGCGGTCGAGGGCGAGCATGAAAACCTGGCGACGCCGGAGGACTACGTCACGGTCGTCGAGGCGATTCTCGACGGCCGGGCAGCGTCGGCAACGTCATGCGAGGCGATGACGACGATGCTGACGCGCCAGCAGAACGCGCGGCGCATCGCCCGCTACCTGCCGGAGCGCGACGACATCCGCTGGGGCTCGAAGACGGGCAGCATCAAGGGGGTCACCAACGACGTCGGCTTCGTCGAGACGCCGGCCGGCCGCATGGCCATCGCCGTCTTCTGCGAGGGGTTCCCTGACCAGCACGACGGCGAGTTTGCCATCGGCGAGCTCAGCCGCGCAGCGCTTCATGCCGCCGACCTCTGGCCGGGCGACTGAGGCGCGCCGCTACGGCGGGCAGTTACCAGCCTCGAACGCGGAGAGCGAGCGATCGGTGAGCGTCCAGCGCCAGTCGCCGTCGACCTTGACAACATCGTAGAACGCCTCGCGCGACGTTTCGCCCTGGGTCATCCGGATCTTGACCTCGGTCACCTCGACCTCGCCGACCCAGGGGATGTCCTTCTTGACCTTCTTCGCGCCGAGGATCTCGACGTCATCGACCGCCGGGTCCTTTCCGTCCTCGGCCTCCACGCCACAGCGGATGAACAGGTTTTCCGGCACGACCTGTTGCTGGGCGGGATGGAGGACGGCCCAGGCGCCGGCATAATTGCTCGTGCTCAGCTCGGCCACCCGGTCCTTGACCGACTGCGCAGCGCCGTCATCGCCGCCGCCGCAGCCAGCCAGCGCGACCACGACGACCGCGAACAGCAGCACTCGTATCGCCAATCTACCCACGCCAGATCCCCTCGAGAACGATATCGGCCGATCCAAGCTTCGATCGCGCGGGACCCGCGCCCGCCGACGGGCGATTGTTCCACACCCGCGATACGGCGCGCGGGCTGGCGCGCGGTGCAAGGACTGAGAGGTTGTGATACGTTACACGGCGGTGCGCTGGTGCGTGGGCGCATCGGTGGGTGGTCGAATCCAAGGAAAGAAGAGCATGTCCGAGATCCAGTGGAAGGTCGACGCTGCCTCTCGTCCTCGCCGCGCGCGATCGCTGTCGCTGATGGCCGTCGCTGCCGCGCTGCTCGTGCTCGTCTCGCTGCTAGCCGCCTGTTCGGGGAACGACGATAGCGGCACCAGCCAGGAGACCCTTGCGACGATGGACGCGCGCCGCGGCGCCGTCCCGACCTCGCCACCGTCCAGCGGCTCGCCAGAGGCCTCGCCTGAGGGCTCGCCAAGTGAAGAGAGCAGTCCGGTCCCGCTGCCGGCGGGCGACGCGGCAAACGGCGAGGCGCTGACGAGCAGCCTTGGCTGCGTGGCCTGCCACTCGACCGACGGCTCGACGCTGACCGGCC
>DAOKZM010000489.1:0-2611 GCA_035325665.1 Thermomicrobiales bacterium
CTCCGGACCAACGACCGCCAGCCCCGGCAGCGCCGCGAGTCGTCCGCGGAGCTCCCCCGCCAACTCGATCGCTCGCTCCAGCATCGCCTGGCCCTCCAGCGCCATCTGCCGCCGGCTGGCGTCCAGCGACGCGTAGATCAGCGCCGACGGGCTGGTCGTCTGGACCATATCGACGATCGTGCTCATGCGCTCGACATCCAGCCGCTCGCGACGCAGCACCAGCGTCGAGCCCTGCGTCAGCGCTGCCAGCATCTTGTGGGTGCTCGACACCCCGGCGTCCGCGCCCGCCTGCATCGCCGACAAAGGCAAGGACGGGTGGAAGTGAAAATGCGGCCCCCACGCCTCGTCCACCAGGAGCGGCACTCTCGCCGCGTGGCACACGCGCGCAATCTCGGCCAGATCGCTGCTTACCCCGACGTACGACGGGCTGACTAACGAAACGCCCTTCGCCTCCGGGTGCGCCCGCAGTGCGCGTTTGACGCTCTCCGGGGCGATCCCCAGCGGCAGGTTTCGCGTCGCGTCGATCTCCGGCACGAGGTAGATGGGGCGCGCGCCGCTATGGATGAGGCCGGCCATCAGCGACTTGTGCAGCATTCGGCTGACGAGAACCGTGTCGCCGTCGTGGGCCACTCCTATAAGCATCGCCAGGTTGCCGGTCGTGCTGCCGTTGACCAGGAAGCGTGCCTCGTCACCGCCGTAGGCTGCCGCCGCCAGCCGCTCCGCCTTCCGCAGCAGCCCTCGCGAGAGGTGGGTCGTATCCACCCCACCGCCATGCGGAATGTCGCAACCGAGCGCATCCGGTAGCAGCGCGCGCATCGCTTCCGGAGCGCCCGCGCCGCGCTTGTGCCCCGGCGTCGAGAACGGCGTCGCTAGCGTTCCGGCGTACTGCCGCAACGCCTCGAAGAATGGCGCATCGTGCTGGTCGAACAACGTCTCGATCCCCTCCCCGCCCCAAGGTCGGCTGGACTGTAACAGCGCCGCCTATGCCTCACCACGCCGTGTCTACCACGACCTTCGGGCCTCTGGTATGGTACGCCGCGATGGCGGGTGCTGGTCCGGCACGATCGAGCGCAGAACGCAGGCAGGAGCGTCCCGATGTCCGCACATGGCGAACGGTCGAGTCACCACGGCGGCGAGGACGACCTGTTCGACGACATCCGTGAATTCCTGTCCGAGAACTCCACCGACCGCATCTACGAGGATGTCGCTACGGCCTACGGCTATGCCCGCGCCTTCGTCGATCGCGAGCTACGGGGCGTCGATGAGTTCGACCGGATGCTCCGCGCGCTGGAGCGGCTGGTTGACGATGTCTTCGGTAGCGAGATCGACGGGGAGCTACGTTCGAAGCTCGCCGAGACCCTCTACCTCTACGGCCTGGCCCACTACTCGCTCATGCAGCAGATCGTTGGCAGCGACGAGGAGGGCGACGAGGGCGCGGAGGATGACGGCGCGCCGAAGCCACTCATTATCTATGACGTCTGGTTCCCGTCCGACGTCGCCATCGAGCGCGCCCAGGATGGCCTCTACCTCCACGTCAGCGACGGCCGCATCGACCTCTCCGTCTACCTCGGAGTCTCGCCCAACGAGCGCGGCACGCTCGTCGACCTGGTCGATCACTGGGGCTACGCGGCCTCGAACACCAAGCCGGGAGAGCGCGAATCCGACCTGTCCGCCGCCGTCCCGATGCTCACCGTCGAGATCGACTACAACGGCTCAGAGCTGATCGACGCCGAGGATCACGTCGACGTCCTCTTCTTCGACCACGAGGGCGAGCCGGTCGTCCGCATGCACGCCCGCGCCTCCGACCTGCGCATCATTGTCGACGAGCTCCAGGCCGCCGAGCGCGAGGACACGCTGTAGTGCTGGCCCTCACCCCATCGAAGACCACAATCGGAATGCAGTCTCCCCTTCTCCCAAGGTTGGGAGAGGGGGCAGGGGAGTGAGGGCCATCCCCCACGTCCAACCCCCCGAAAGGAGCGCCCGTGCCCAAACCGTACACCCCTGAAATGGCCGTCGACCTCCGTGTCCCGTTCGACATCCGCCTCTCTCCCGATGGCAGCCAGGTGCTGTTCCGCGTCGAGCCCATCGGTCACCGGCAGAAGGACCGCACCTCGACCATCTTCGTCGTCCCGTCCGACGGCTCCGGCCCGCCGCGCGCCCTGACCGGCAGCGACCACAACAACGCTGCCCCGGCCTGGTCGCCGGATGGCTCGGTCGTCGCCTTCCTCTCCGACCGCGTCGAGCGCGGCAAGCAGCAACTCCACGTCATCCCGGCCAGCGGCGGCGAGGCGCTTCGCCTGACCGCGCTCGACGGAGGGGTGACTCAGCCTGCCTTCGCGCCGGACGGGCAGTCGATCGCATTCACCGCCCGCCGGAAGGCGCTGGCCGGCGAGAAGGACCCCGACCGCGAATTCCGCGTCGAGAGCGAGGTCTGGAAGCCGCATGGCCTCGCCTCCGTCGCCGTCACCGGCGGCCCGGCGATTCCGATCGGCCCGCGCGACGGCCACGTCTGGGCGTTTGCCTTCTCGCCCGACGGCGCGACGATCGCCGCCCTCGTCTCCGACACCGAGGACCTCGCCGCCACCTGGGACAACGTCCGGCTCGTCGTCAC
>DAOKZM010000490.1:0-2584 GCA_035325665.1 Thermomicrobiales bacterium
AATGTAGTACCGCTGGCCGGCCGGGATCCGCTCGAGCACTGCCTCGGCGCCGTCGCGATGCAACTCCTCGGTGCCGACCAGGATGCTGCCGTAGGCGATCGCGTCATCGACCTCGCCCTGCCGCGCGCTGCCGACCGCGCGCAGCCCGATCTGGGCCATACCGCTGACCCAACCCATCTCGGACGCGCGCCGCATCGGACTCGACAGCCCCTCGCGGACGCCGTTGACCTCTTCGCGCCAGTCGAGGTGCTCGTCGAGCTGCACGACGAAGATTGGACCATGCTGCTCGTAAGCCCGCATGACGGGGATAGGAATCGCGTGGTCTCCGCCGAGGACGATCGGCACGGCCCCGCGATCGAGAATCGCCTGGATGGCCTGGGTCGTTGCCCTGCTGTTTTCCTCGTAGGCTCCGGGAGTCATCTCGACATCGCCGCAGTCGACGATCGTCACGTTCTTGCCGTTGAAGATATCGCCGCCGAAGTCGTAGTCGTAGTGGGTCAGAAAGCGCGGAAAGCGCATTGACTGCTCACGCACCGTACCCGGCGCCGTGCTCGAGATCTGCGTGGCTCCGGCCATGTGGTACGGGACCCCGTAGGGAACGCCGATGATGGCGATATCCGCCTCGAGAGCGTTGAGATCCAGGCATCGTGGGACGTCCATAAACGTAGGATGGCCGGACGGCACAGGACTAATACGCGACACGTTTACTCCTCCTTGTACGCCGCAGTCACTCCCTCACTGAATAGCTGGGATTCGCCTATACGCTCTCCTTCCCTCCGAAAGCTGATGTCCGCATCTTCTCCTGGCAGTTCCGCTTAGATACGAGCCGCTCGGAAGTCGAGTCACGAGGTCAATGGCCACTTCCTCGAGTCCTTCTATTGGATTTGGCGGCCTTGGACCCCGCCGTGTAATCGATGTCTCGCGAGACCGCTGGACCGACGCTGGGGGTTGGTGTCACGGGGGGGTTGGTGTCACGGAGCGTGCGTTCTGGATACTCGTCACAACCCACTCAGGACATCAAGCCTCATGGCGGCGCGCTGCGCCTAATGCCTGGCAGAAGATTTCGCGTACGCTAGCAGCAGCCTCTAGATCCTGCAAGCAACGGACAATCGGTTGTTGCGCGTTTGTCGCACGTCGCGCCGATCCGACACGCCGATGTGATGGCCTTCGTCCTATGGTTCAGATGGAAGCTTAACCAGGTATCTACCGAAGGAGGCGGACGATGCAGGCCGAGACACCCCTCAGCCGATACCCTGAGCCAACCGATGTCGCCGGGCAGTACGAGGCGGCGCGCCGCCAGCTTGCCCGCGCCCTCGCCGAATACGCCGCCGACCTCGACGCCGCCGCCCCCCCGGCCGCCGCCTCGCGCGAGCTGGCCCGGCGCCGCAACGATGTCATCGAGACGGGCCTGACCTTCTTCGGCCCGCTCCGCCGCTTCGTCCACCGCGAGGTCGCCCACTGGGGCGAGGTCGACGGGTTCGAGCTGGACGACGCGCCGGTCGACGATATCGTCGCGACGATCTACCTCGCCGCCGTCGAGCAGGCCGAGGAAGCGCCGCACGCCCGCGCGTTCTACACCTGGCTGCGACGGATCGGCCGGCGCGAGGTCCGCGCCGCCCTGCTCGAGCAGGAGCGGCTCAACCGCGTCGAGGTGTCGCTGGAGCAGCCGGTAATGACCGTCGGCGAGTGGCCCGACCGCGTCGTCCGGCTGATCAACGTGCTCGCTGACCCCACCGCCGAGCTACCCGAGGACGCGCTGATCGCCGAGGAGGACACCGCCGTGCTCGACGCCGTGCTCGACAAGCTGCCCGAGCGCTGGCGCGAGGTCTTCCTGCTGCGCGTCGTCGATGGCTGGGATCCGGCCGCGATCGCCGATGCCGAGGGCATCGCGGCAGGGGACGTGCGGGCGATCGTTGAATCCAGCCGCACGTTTCTGCGAGACTGGCTGGAGGAGAACACGGCTGCCATCGCCTGATGCGGGCGGAAAGGAGCAGACGGTGACGGATTTCGAGCTGTTGGGCCAGATGCGCGAGATCACCGGCGAGCCACTGCGGACCTGCGACCTCTGCGGCCGGCAGATTCAGGCCGAGTTCCCGACCGACGCGCGACGCTACGTCGAGCCGGACGGCGCGCTGCGCATCTGCATGGACTGCCGCGACCTGCACGCTCGCGGAAACGAGCCGCTCGCGGAGTTGTTCGACGACGAGATCGATGGCTGAACGGGAGGCTGAGGACGGGCTGGCCGGCGTCGTCGCGGCGCTCGGTCAGCCCGCCGCCTACCCGTATCCGGTTTCCGATGTCGAAGTGATCCAGACACACATCTCGGTCGTCTTCCTCGCTGGAGATTATGTCTACAAGTTGAAAAAGCCGGTGGACTTCGGCTTCCTCGACTTCACGACCCCGCGGCGGCGGCTGGCCGCCTGCCGGGCGGAGGTCCGACTGAATCGCCGGCTCTGCTCCGATACCTACCTCGGCGTCGTGCCGGTCCGGGAGACGAGCGACGGGCTGCGCTTCGAGGGCACAGGCGGGCGCGTCATCGACTACGCGGGGAAGATGCGCCGGCTGCCGGGGGAGCGCATGCTCG
>DAOKZM010000491.1:0-1439 GCA_035325665.1 Thermomicrobiales bacterium
GAGCCGCTCCACGACGCGCAACGTCGCGCTGCGCGCGCGGGGGTTCCGGGCCACCTCGGCCTCGCCCGGCCGGATCGCCTTGCCGACGTGGCGCACCACTGGCACGCGGCCACAGACGCAGATCGGCACGTCGCGCGGGCAGATACAGCCGCGCGCCGCCTCAGCGAAGGCGCGCTTGACGATCCGGTCCTCCAGCGAGTGGAACGAGATGACCGCCATCCGGCCCCCCGGCCGCAGCAGGTCGATACCCGCCTGAACACCGCGCTCGACCTCGCCAAGCTCATCGTTCACGGCGATGCGCAGCGCCTGGAAGGTCCGCGTGGCCGGGTGAATCCGCGCGCCGGGCCGTCGGCCGATCGTCCGCTGGACCAGCGCGCCCAGATCGGTCGTCGTCCGGATCGGCCGGCGCTCGCGCTCGGCGACGATGGCGCGGGCGATCCGCCGCGACTGCGGCTCCTCGCCATACTCGAACAGGATGCGGGCCAGCTCCACCTCACCCGTCCTCGCGATCAGGTCGGCGGCCGAAACGCCCCGCGTCGGGTCGAAGCGCATGTCGAGCGGCCCCTCGGCCTGAAAGCTGAAGCCACGCTTCGCCTCGCCCAGCTGCATCGACGAAAGCCCGAGGTCGAGTAGGATGCCGTCCACCGCGTCGAAGCCCAGGCGTCGGACGACCGCGGCCATGTTGGCGTAGCTGTCGTTAGCGAACTCGACGATGTCTGGAAAGTCGGCCGCGAGTGCGGCGAAGTGTCGCTCGACGGCCGGATCGCGATCGATGCAGACGACGTGGCCGGCCGGCCCAACCCGCTCGGCGATGCGTCGCGCGTGGCCGCCAGCGCCGAAGGTCCCGTCCACGTACACGCCACCCGGCCGGACGGCCAACGCGGCCACCGCCTCGTCAGCGAGGACGCTGATGTGACTCGCCGTCACAGCTTCCGGCGACGTGAAATGCTCGTGCGCCCCCGCCCCGGAGGGCTGGACGATGTCAGGCTCTTGCTCGTACACGACCGTGTTTCATCGCCGTATCCCGCCTGCAACAGGACCACGGCTCGGTTGTCAGACCAGCGCCGCCAACCGCTCGGCAATCGACGCCCCATCGCGCTCGACGAGCTCGTCCTGCCCGGACCACTCTCCGGGCGACCAGATCTCGATGAACGTGTGCATGCCGGCGACGACCGCCTCGCGCTCCAACCCCGCGTGCGCTCGCAACTCGGCCGGGATCAGGATGCGTCCCTGCCGGTCGAGCTGGGCGTCAACCGCGTTGGCGAAGAGCATGCGGCGTAGAACTCTGCCATCCGGGTCGCCAATCGACAATGCCGAGACGCGCTCGGCCAGCGGAACCCAGGCGGCCATCGGATAGACGAGCAGACAACGGTCGAAGCCCCGCGTGAGGACAACACCGTCCTGCAGCTCGTCGCGGTACTTGGCGGGCAGGGCGAGGC
>DAOKZM010000491.1:1449-2280 GCA_035325665.1 Thermomicrobiales bacterium
TTCAAAAATGCCCGCCAGTTCGTCCCGCAGTTTCTGCGCCGGCAGGGCGAGACGGCCCTTGTCGTCGAGATTGTGCTGGTGACGTCCGAGAAACACCGGTCGCCCGCCTCGTCCCGCCTGCCGGCGCTCCGCGCCGCGTCCTGCCTACCGCTGGTGGGTGGAGGTTATCCACAATCCGCCCCACTTATCCCCACTTCCCCCCACAGTTGTCCACAGTATGACACGAAAGGGGTGTACGTACAAGCCCACAGACCGTTTCGCGTCCACCATGAACTGGGCAAGCGCGGCTGGCGTGCCCGCGCCGAGCAGGGCGCCGGACATGAGGTCGGAGCCGATGACCAAGGAAGCATGGTGACCCAACGACTATGCGTACGTACGCATAGTCGTTGGCTATGACTAGAACGAATGTTCTGTTACAATGGAGCCAACGAAAGGAGCCATCGATGTTTCTCGGCTGGTACGATCCCGACAAGAAGAAGACGATCGAGGAGAAGATCGCGGCAGCCGCGCGGCGCTACGAGCGCAAGCACGGCCAGCCGCCAGCCATCGCGCTGGTAAACCCCGGCCAGCTTGCCGAGGTCGAGGGTCTCGACGTCCGGCCGGCCCCCCACGTCGCCCCGAACACGATCTACGTCGGCGAAGCCGGCGACGACGAGGGCGAGGATCGCCAGGCAGCGTAGCCCCCAGGCACGCGTCCTGCTGGCCCGTCCCGGTGAGACGAAAGGACGTGACCGGGCAATGAGCGAACGCGGGCGACGGCTGGCCGACGAATTGGCAGCGCTGACGGCCGAGGTTGCAGAGGTCGTCGCGGGCTGTTCCGAGGAGCAGTGG
>DAOKZM010000491.1:2290-2580 GCA_035325665.1 Thermomicrobiales bacterium
GCCCCTGCCGCAATGAGGGCCGCACCATCGGCGTCGTCGCCTTCCACATCGCCGATGGTTACCGTTACGCACTGGCTATCCTCGACGCCGCGATCAGTGATGGGCCGTACCCCGACTGGGTCGGCCGCACCGTCGAGCAGGGCGCGACCATCAACGCCCGCCAGGCAGCGGAGCACGCGGGAATCACACGCGAGGAGGTGCTGGCGCTCCTACACGCCAACGCGACAGCCGCCGACGTCTTTCTGCGCAACCTGAGCGACGAGCAGCTCGACCGCGAGCCATCGTTCGCT
>DAOKZM010000492.1:0-2579 GCA_035325665.1 Thermomicrobiales bacterium
GCTGGTCTTCCCCCTCCCTTCATAGGGGAGGGGTCGTCACTTCGTCCTCCCGCGTCCCTCGTCCCGACAACGGTGCCTTCGCCCGCCAGCGCCCGGCTGACGGGCCGCTCGACGCGGGCGTCGGCGAAGACGACGCGGCCGATGCCAGCGGCGACGGCGTCGATGCCGGCCTGGACCTTCTTCTTCATCCGCCCGCCGGCCGCGGCCATCGCCGCGTCGACGCTGGTCGGGTCGGCGACGTCGATCTCGCGGACCAGCAGCACCATCGCGTCGGCCTTCAGCGCCTCGGCCAGCCGCAGCGAGAGCTTGTCGCCATCGACGTTGATCGCCTCGCCGTTCAGGCTGACGGCCGGCGGCGTCAGGACCGGCAGGTAGCCGTTGTCCAGCAGCAGGTCGATCAGCCGCGTGTCGATCTCCCGGATGCTGCCGGCGTAGTCGCCGCGCAGCACCTTCGGCTTGCCGTCCTCGACGACGCGGATCGTGTCCTTGCGCGGGCCGCTGGCGATCCCGCCGTCCAGCGCCGTCAGTCCGACCGCGTTGACGCCGCGCATCCGCAGCCCCTCAACCAGCCGCTTGTTCACTCGCCCGGCGTAGATCGCCAGCAGGTCGTCCATCGTAGCCTGGTCGGTGAAGCGGCTGACTTGCCCGCTGGACGAGATCACCAGCCGCGGCTCGTGGCCGACCTGGCGCTGGAAGACGTCCAGCGCGGCGTTCGCGCCGTGGACGAAGACGATGCGCTCCCCCGGCCAGAGCGTTGCCAGGTCGTCGAGCGTCGTCGCCGGGTCGATGCCGGCGCTGCCGCCGAGCTTGATGACGAGCATGTCCCCTACCACCCCTCCCCCCGCCCCTCCCCTTCGAAGGGAGGGGAGGGAGTGATTCCGTTGACTACAGCGGGTGCAGGCCGGTGAACTCCAGGCCGAGGGTTTCGTCGAAGCCCATGCGGATGTTCATCGCCTGCAGCGCCTGGCCGGCCGCGCCCTTGACCAGGTTGTCGATCGCCGAGAGGGCGACGACGCGGTTCGAGTGCGGGTCGGCCTCGAAACCGACGTCGCAGAAGTTCGTGCCGGACAGGATCTTTGGCTCCGGCGAGCGATGGATGCCGGTCGCCTCCTTGACGATGCGGACGAACGGCTCGCTCCCGTAGGCCCCGCGGTAGACCTTCCAGAGGTCCTTATCGGTCACCGGCTCCTTCGTGAAGGCGTGCGCCGTCACCAGGATGCCGCGCACCGCCTCGACCGACGTCGCGGTGAAGCTGACCTTCGGGCAGAAGCCGTTGACCGACAGCTCCTGGATCACCTCGGCCGAGTGCCGGTGGCCGGTCGGCTTGAACGCGCGGATGACCCCGCTGCGCTCCGGGTGGTGGCTGGCCGGCCCCGGCTCCCCACCCGAGCCGGACGACCCCGACTTCGCCTCGACGATGATCGGCATCTCCGGGTCGAGCAGACCGCTCGCCGCCAGCGGGTAGAGCGCGAGGATGCTGGCCGTCGCCGTGCAGCCCGGACTGGCGATGTAGTCCGCCGCGCGGATCTCGTCGCGATGCAGCTCCGGCAGCCCGTAGGCCGTCTTGGCGATCAGCTCGGGGCGCGGGTGCTGCCAGCCGTACCAGGTCGGGTAGGCGGCCGCGTCGCGCAGCCGAAAGTCGGCGCTCAGGTCGACGACGACCCCGGCCTTCTCGACGTACTCGGCGACGTTCGGCGACGACGCGCCGTGCGGCACGCAGACGAACAGCACGTCGCACGGCTCGAGCGCGTCCGGCGCGCTGTATTTCAGCGGCGTGCGCTTGCGCAGGTTCGGGTGCGACGTTGCCACCAGCTTGCCCGCCAGCGAGCGGGACGTGACCTGGGCGACCTCGACCTCCGGGTGGCCCAGCAGCAGCCGGAGAAGCTCTCCGCCGGCATACCCCGAGCCGCCGACGATACTGACCTTGAGACCTGCCATGACTCCTCTTCCCCAACCCCTCCGCGTGGACAGGTTCCTAGTGCGTTACCGCAGCCCGCGAGACGGCGGGCTCGACGATGACCTGCGCAATCGGGACATCGGTCGTCCCGCGCAGCCCCTTGAACTCGGCCCCGCCGTTGATCTCGATCACCTTGAGGCCGTCCGGTGTCTCGACCAGGTCCACCCCGGCGATCTCCGCGCCGACCGCCCCGGCCGCCGCCCGCGTCACCGCGACGATCTCGTCGGTGATCGGGCAGGCGGTCGAGACCGCCCCGCGGGCGACGTTGGTGATCCAGTGCTCGGCGTTGCGGTACGACGCCGCGATCACCTCACCGCCAACGTAGAAGATCCGCAGGTCGCGGCCCGGCTTCTCGACGTACTCCTGCAGGTAGAACACCCCGTGCTGCGGCCCGCCCAGCGCCCGCTTCTGCTCCAGGATGCTGCGCAGCTCGGCCGGCCCGTTCGCCCGCGCCAGCAGCCGGCCCCACGAGCCGGTCACCGGCTTGACGATCAGCGGGTAGCCGAATCGCTCGCCGACCTCCAGCGCGCTCTCGATGGTGAACGCCACGGCAGTCCGCAGCGCCGGCACCCCGGCGGTCGCGAAGGCTAGCGACATCAGCACCTTGTCGTCAGGTCGCCAC
>DAOKZM010000493.1:0-2565 GCA_035325665.1 Thermomicrobiales bacterium
GCATCGCCCACATCGTCACGCCGCCCGTCAGCCAGGTCGCGATCGAGTAGCCGGCGGCGAGACCCGTCGCCCGCGGGCTGCCGAGAACGCTGAACCCGTCGATCGCTGAGCCGGACAGCTCTTCGACCCGCGACCAGACCCGCCCGTGCGACGACCCCGCCCGCCGCGCGAGACGCCGCAAAATCGCGTCTCGTCGTACCCAGCTCACCCCGATCGATAGCCCGACGATCGATACGACCGCGACCCCGATCCCCATTGCCACCTCTGCTTCGCTCGGCACTGGGACGAAGGGGATCAGCAGCGCCATGATCAGGATGACTGTCGAGACGTCTAGCACGCGCTCGACGATGACCGTCGCCGCCGCGCGGACCTTGCTGATGCCGCGCAACTGGCCGATCAGGTAGATTCGGGCGAGGTCGCCGAGGCGCAGCGGCAGCACGGCGGTGACGGTGTAGCCGACCATGAGGATGCCGAACAGCTCGCCGGCCGGCGGCTGAAGCGGGTGGAACAGCGTCCGCCAGCGCGCCGTTCGGGTGAGCAACGAGACCACCGCCATCGCCACCGCCGGGATCAGCATCCAGTAGTTCGCGTCGCGGAATGCCTCGGCCACCTCGTGGCGATCGACGCGGCTGGCGACGACGACCAGCGCCACCAGGCTGATCAGCGTGCCGATCCAGAATCGCGGGTTGCGTAGAGCGGTCGTCACGGAGCGTTGCCCTCCGGGCAGGACGGATCATCGCTGACGGCATACGAGGATACCCGACCGGTGCCCGCCGAACCCGAATTGACACGCGATTGTGACGCGAAACGCCCTTCCGGCGTTGCGGCTGTCGCGACGGAGCGCTCATTCTGCGGGTGAGCCGGCTGACGGCGGTACTACCGTATCCATCGGAAAGGAGCTACCGCGATGAACGGGAACATCAGGCTTGGAGTGCCGGTCGTACTTCAGGACGGGACGGAGATCGGTCGTGTCGACCGAATCGTCGTCGCGCCGGAAACCGAGAGCCTCCTTGAGCTCGTCGTCCAAAAGGGCTTCCTGCTCCGCGAGGACCGGATTGTCGATGAAGGATTGATCGAGCGCATCGACGAGGATGGACGCGTCGTTCTCCGGCTGGATCCGGAGCAGGTCCACGATCTGCCGCCCTACATCGCCCAGGCGTATGTCGTCGCGCCGACATACGCCGTCGCGCGCGATCCATATGGCTCAGCGATCGGGCCGACCCGAGAGGACGGGGTCCTGCACCGAACGCACGCGCCGATGCACGAGGGCCGGCACGTCAGCTCGGCAGCCTACGTCGATTGGGTCATGTCGGCGGCAGCCGTGGAGGTACGATCGGATCTGCCCGAGACAGGTGCGGCGGTCGACGTGGGCACGGACGTCGTCACGCGAGATGGCCGCAAGATCGGTACGATCGAGGCGATCGACGTTGACGAGGTGCGCCAGGTGCGCGGCTATGTCGTACGCTCCGGCATGTTCCACCGGCTCGACCTGGTCATCCCCGAGGACCTGATCGATGCCGTCACCGAGGACCATGTCCGGCTGGCCGTCGACGCGGACCACCTGCGGTTCGTCGCGACCGAGATGGCTGCGGAGCCGATCGCGTAAGCGGTCTGGCTGTCGGGCGCGACCGGGACAGCTCGCATCGCGTGGCGGGCTGTCTCACCGTGCCGTTTGGTCGCTGGGATAGAATTCAATGTTGGGCTCACCCCGACGTTAGCACGGTGTCGATCGCCCACGCGCCAGCGCCCCCGTAGTTCAGGGGATAGAACGGCGGCCTTCTAAGCCGCATGTCGCAGGTTCGAGTCCTGCCGGGGGCACCTTTACGCCCGCCCGCGATCAGGCGCGGCCGGGATCCCAGCGGGGGCGATGGAGCGGGCTGATCCCGCAACTTCGCTCCAGAGCCTGCTCGATCGCGCGGGCGTCCTCCAACGACATCGCGTGGAACACGAACGGGTCGGCTTCGCGGCGGGCTACGATCAGTTCTGTCCCGCCGCGGCTGACGGTCGTAATCTGGCTGCAGTCGACCGGCGTTGGCGCGCCGCGCTGGTCGATCAACGTCACGGTCGCTTCGGCAATCGCGACCCTCGATCCGTCGGCGAGGGTGAACTCAGTGGCGGACATCGTTGTTATCCTTCATGTCTCAGCGCCGGCGCCAGCTGCGGTCGTGGTGACCTTCGGCCGGCAACGATCTATCGCAAGTCAGTCGCCGCCGTTCGTCGCCAGGCATGATCGGGTAGGGAGCCGGAAACGCCATGCGCATGCCCGAGGTGTCGCCGGAGATGCGCGACGGGTTCGACCGCGCCCGCGGACGCGTTGAGGGGAACCTCTTCTATCGCGCCTACCGCGACTTCATGGCGCATGACGGCACGATCTACGCCGCCGCGATCACGTTCTATGCCCTGCTGTCGACGGTGCCGTTCATCATCTTTCTGGTGGCCGTCCTCGGGCTCATCATCCGCGACCCGTCGCTTCAGGCGCGGGTCGTCGACCAGATCGTGAGTCTGCTTCCGGCCGATGCCAACCTCGACGAGCCGATCGCCAACGCGGTCAAGACCGTCGCGCAT
>DAOKZM010000494.1:0-2562 GCA_035325665.1 Thermomicrobiales bacterium
CCGCGCTACGGCTCGGCCAGCCACGAGGAGTCTGGCGTCTGGTCACGCGTCGGCGGCTGGGTCGCCCGCCGACCGCGGCCGGTCTGGGTCGCTACCGTCGTGCTGCTGGCGGTCATGGCGACGGGCCTGCTCGGCCTCGACACGACGTTGCCGCAGGAGGACCAGTTCCGCACCGAGCCGGACGCGATCGCCGGCCAGAAGTTGATCGCCGCGAGCTTCCCGGCCGGCGCCAGCGTCCCGGCGACGGTCATCACCGACGCCGGCGCGGTGGACACCGTCACCGAGGCTGCCGGAGCCGTCCCGGGCGTCGCCGCGGTCGAGCCGCGCGGCGGCAACGACGAGCACGCCATGCTGGCGGTGACGCTGGAGGCCGAGCCTGGCAGCCAGGCGGCCTTCGACACGATCGACCGGCTGCGCAACGCGGTCCACGCCGTGCCGGGCGCGGACGCCATCGTCGGCGGGACCGACGCGACCAGCCTCGACATCGCCCGTGCCAGCGCCCGCGACAGCGAGGTGATCATGCCGCTCGTCCTGCTGGTCGTCGTCGTCATCCTGGCCGCGCTGTTGCGCTCGATCGTCGCGCCGCTGCTGCTGTTGGCGACGGTCGTGTTGTCGTTCGCCGCGGCGCTGGGGACCAGCGTCGTCGTCTTCGACCGGGTCTTCGGCTTCGCCGGGATGGACCCGACGACCCCACTGCTGGCGTTCGTCTTCCTGATCGCGCTGGGGATCGACTACAACATCTTCCTGATGGGCCGCGTCCACGAGGAATCGACGCGGATCGGCACGCGCGCCGGCATGTTGCGCGGGCTGGCGGTCACCGGCGGAGTCATCACCTCGGCCGGCCTGGTGCTGGCGGCGACGTTCGCCGTCCTCGGCGTCCTGCCGCTGGTCGCGATGGCGCAGCTCGGCTTCATCGTCGCCTTCGGCGTCCTGCTGGATACCCTGATCGTCCGCTCGATCCTCGTCCCGGCGCTGACGCTCGATATTGGACCGCACGTCTGGTGGCCCAGCCGGCTTGCGCGGTCGCACGCGGTCGTCCGGACGGAACGGCAGGCGGCGCTCCCAGCGCCCCGGACCGATCCGGCGAGCTGGCACTAGCTGGTTGGCTGGCAGGGCTTCGGGAGGTGTACCAGAAGCCCCGCCGGCCGTCACTGTCCCCTCGGACAGGTCGAAATACGACCCTGCCGACGGTGTAAGAAACGTGATCCGGATCTAGGATATGGACAGACGCCGGCAATGTCGCCGGCCCGGATGAACCGCATCGACGCGGTCCGGACGTATCGCAACGGTGCGAAAGGAGCCCCGCATGTTCGAGATGACCAACCAGCCGCGGCGGCCGTCCTTCCGCGACCACGGCGCATTCTGGATGGCCTTCCTCCTCCTCGCCGCGGCCGGAATCATGACAGCCGGACTGGTGTTCATGGCGCTTGGCACTACCGCCGCCGCGCTGCTTCTCCTGACCGAGATCGGCGTGGCGCTGGCAGCCGGACTGCGCTAGTTCCCAGACTCCCACTGAATCGAGCTTTCCCCCGGCCCGGTGCAACGACGCCCGGGCCGGGATCGACCCTGAAAGTTGTGACCGCGATGCAGATGCCCATCGAGCACCGCGCAACGCCGCGCGGGCGCCAGCCAGCCAACGTCTGGCTCGAGTTCGGAACCACCCTCGCCGCGACCTTGCTGGTCGTCGGAGCCGCCTACGCCTTCCTCGGCCTGATGCCGGCCGCCCTCATCCTCGGCTTCGCCTTGGCGCTCGCGCTGGTGTTCGGGGTGTAGAGGGGACCTCGCCGCTGCCCAGAGGGCTCCCGCCCCCTCTCCCGGCGGGAGAGGGGGTGTCATGGATCCAGCGAGTCGGGCGCCGTCCTCTTCCCTCCCTTCACAGGGGAGGGCGAGGGAGGGGTTCGCAGCGGCAGCCGCCTCCTATCGGCACTCGGACACCGCAGCAATGGACACCCCATCTCCCCGCGGGAGAGGGGGCAGGAGCCCTCTGGGCAGCGGTGAGGTCCCTACGGCCGCCCCACCGCCATCGCCGTGTTGTTCTGGCCGATCCAGGTGTGAGACCAGGCTTGCTCGAAGGTGGCGCGGTCGGTAATGCGGTAGGCGCCGTCGACGCCGTCGAGCGCCGAATCGTGGTAAACGACGCTGCCGTCGCCGGTCACGCCGAGGAAGACGACGTAGTGGTCGCCGCCGTAGTCGATCCGCTCGTGGCCGGGCAACGAGCGCTGGTGGACGAGCGCGACGACCGGCCGGCCGGCCTGCACCTCGGCCAGCATCTCGTCGATCGTCCAGCTGCGAAACCCATCCCCGGCATACGGTCCATCAACCACGAATCCGCGCTGCTGAAGCGCCAGAATTAGATAGTGCCAGTCGATGCCGCTGTCGGGATACCAGTCGCCGGTGAGCGCGTTGATCGACTCGCGCAGCGGCGTCAGCGGCTCGACGTGGCCGAACGCCGCCATCGACATCGCGATCGCGGCGACCCCGCAGTTGCTGCTCTCGTAGATCGAGCCGTCCTTCTGGGTGTAGTAGGCGGTCAGCAGACGTGTCCCGCCGCTCGGCGTGGCG
>DAOKZM010000495.1:0-1740 GCA_035325665.1 Thermomicrobiales bacterium
CCGGCTCGTCGGTGGCGGGGGGGGCGTGGCGGCACTTGGCGCGCATCACCGGGGCGAAGCCGGCCAGTCCCTCATCGGTCCCGCCTCGGATGCGCAGGCCTGTCAGGAACGAGCCGATCTGCGACGGCGACGCCTCGCCGTTCATGATGATCTCCATCGCCTGGACCGCCTGCTCGCGGCTGAGCCGCTCCCCCTCGACGACGGCCTGGATGTAGGGTTTGAGCATGGGAGACCTCCCGATCAGTAGCCGTGGACGAGCTGCCGCGCGGTGACGGCCGGCTGCTCGTGCCCGAGGAAGTTCGCCAGCAGCCGCCGGCCGCCGGTCGTCAGGATCGACTCGGGGTGGAACTGGACCCCGTAGACCTCGCACTCGCGGTGGCGCAGGCCCATGATCGTGCCGTCCTCCGAGCGCGCGGTGACCTCCAACGCGGCCGGGAGCGAGTCTTCGGCGACGATCAGCGAGTGGTAGCGGGTGGCGGTGAACGGGTTGGGCAGGCCGGCGAAGATGCCGCGCCCGTCGTGGCTGATCTGGCTAGTCTTGCCGTGCATCACGACCGGCGCGCGGACGACCTCGCCGCCGAACGCTGCGCCGATCGCCTGGTGGCCGAGGCACACTCCGAGGATCGGCGCCTGGCCGGCTAGCTCCTGCACCAGCGGCACCGAGATGCCTGCCTCCCGCGGCGTGCACGGCCCCGGCGAGATGATCACCCGCTCGGGCCGCATCATCCGGATGTCGTGGACGCTGGCCCGGTCGTTGCGGACGACCTCCACCTCGGCGCCCAGCTCGCAGAGATACTGGTAGAGGTTGTAGGTAAACGAGTCGTAGTTGTCGATCAGGACGATCATGCTCGTGCCTCCGCCCGGCGCGTCCGCGCGTCGCGCTCGATCTGCTCGGCGACCTCGATCGCCCGCAGGCTGGCGCCCATCTTATTCAAGGTCTCCTGGTACTCGAAGTCGGCGGTCGAGTCGTAGACGATCCCGCCGCCGGCCTGCATGATCACCCTCCCGTCGCGGACCGCGACCGTCCGCAGAGCCAGCGCCATGTCCATGTTGCCGGAGTAGGCCAGGTAGCCGACGCAGCCGGAGTAGAAGCCGCGCCGGTCCTGCTCCAGCTCGGCGACGATCTCCATCGCCCGGATCTTCGGCGCCCCCGAGACGGTGCCGGCCGGGAAGCAGGCGCGCAGGGCATCGACCGCGCTCAGGTCGGCGCGGATCTCGCCGGTGACGTGGCTGACCAGGTGAATGACGTGCGAGAAGCGCTCGGTCGTCAGCAGGACCGGCACATCGACCGTCCCCGGCGTCGCGACGCGGCCGATGTCGTTGCGCGCCAGGTCGACCAGCATGACGTGCTCGGCGCGCTCCTTCTCGTCGGCCAGCAGCTCCGCCTCCAGCCGGAGGTCCTCCGCCTCGTCCTGCCCGCGCCGCCGCGTCCCGGCAATCGGGTGCGTCGTCAGGGTGCGGCCGTCGAGCCGGATGAGCGCCTCCGGCGAGGCGCCGACGATCTGCTCGTCGCCGAGCTGCAGGTAGAACATGAACGGGGATGGGTTGACCGTCCGCAGCGCCCGGTAGAGGGTGAACGGGTGGATGCCGGTCTCGACCTCGATGCGCTGCGAGAGGACGACCTGGAAGATGTCGCCGGCCTGGATGTACTCCTTGGCGCGTTCGATCATCGCGTTGTACTGCTCGCGGCCCATGTTGTGGCGGGCGCGGTCGCCGACGGCCAGGTCGCTCAGCGGTTGG
>DAOKZM010000495.1:1750-2561 GCA_035325665.1 Thermomicrobiales bacterium
CCGGCCGGCCAGCCGCTCGATCCGCTCGACCGCCTCGTCGTACGAGCGCTCGATCGGCGTCGCGTCGTCGACGTGGACGTGCGAGACGACCTTGATCTTGCGCTCCAGGTGGTCGAAGACCAGCATCGAATCGACGAAGATGAACACGCCGTCCGGGAACGGGTTGGGGTTGTCCGGCGCGACCGGAAGCTCCTCGAAGTAGCGCACGGCTTCGTAGGAAAGGTAGCCGACCGCGCCGCCAAGGAAGAGCGGCAAGCCCTCGACATGCACCGCCCGATAGGGCGCTAGGAACTGCTGGAGGGCGACGAGCGGGTCGTCGTACGGGACCGACTGCTTGTAGCCGGCCTGGTTGGCGTGGGCTATGCCGTCCTCCAGCCGGACGACGAGATACGGGTCGCTGCCGAGGAACGAGTAGCGGGCCAGCGTCGTGCCGCCCTCGACGCTCTCCAGCAGGAACGAGTGCGGCCCCTCGGCGACCTTCAGGTAGGCTGAGACCGGCGTCTCCAGGTCGGCCATGATCTCGCGGTAGACGGGGATGACGTTGCCCTGGTCGCGCAGCGCGACGACCTCGTCGAGGGTCAACGAGTAGCGGCGGGGAAGTGTGGTCCTCATGGCGCTGGTTGGCGCCGTCGTCGTGTCGATCATCGTGAACTCGGTCTTTCACTCACCGGCGAATGGCGTCGCCGCGACTTGCTCGCGGCGGGGGCGGGGCGGGGCTCAGCCGCGCCAGCTCGCCCGGCTCCATTCGGCGACCGCCGCCCGGCCGCTCCTTGCGGCCTGGGTGGATTCCCCAGGCACCACCCGCTTTCCC
>DAOKZM010000496.1:0-2545 GCA_035325665.1 Thermomicrobiales bacterium
TGGTACCATGATTCGTTGGGCGCCAGAACCCTGCCGACGACGGTGTCGACCCTGGCGCGCCACGAGCGGCCCGGAGGAGGGCGTTGGTGCAACGACATGGTCGCGAGATGGGCCGCATGTCCCCGGAGCCTGGCTCCTGGCGCGCGCTCGGGCGCGCGATCGGCTATCTCCGGCGCTACCGGCTCGACGCGGCCGGGGCGCTGCTGGCCCTGATCGTCGTCTCAGCCTCCAACCTGGCCGTCCCGCAGGTGCTGCGAATCGCGATCGACAGCGGCGTCGAGCAGCACGACGGCCGGATCGTCGGGCTGGCTGCCGCCGGGCTGGTCGGGTTGGCGCTCGTCCGCGGGCTCACGTCGTTCCTGCAAGGGTATCTGTCCGAGCGCGCCTCGCAGGGGGTTGCCTACGATCTGCGTGACGCGCTGTTCGCCCGGATCGAGCGGCTCTCGTTCGCCTACTTCGACCGGGTCGAGGTCGGCCAGCTGATCAGCCGGATCACCAACGACGTCGAGCAGATCCGCCAATTTGCCGGGGCGGGAATCATCCAGCTCGCGTCGGCCATCATCATGCTGCTCGGCACGACGACGCTGCTGCTGGTCATCAACTGGCGGCTGGCGCTGGTCGCGCTGGCGACGATCCCGCTGATCCTCATCGTCCTGCTGCGCTTCGTCCGGGCGGTCTTCCCGATCTTCGGCCAGCTCCAGCGCGCGATCGGCCGGCTCAACGCCGTCCTCCAGGAGGACCTCGTCGGGATGCGGGTGATCCGCATCTTCGGCCAGGAGCAACGCGAGGCGGCGCGTTATGCGACGGCCAACGCCGAGCTTCTGGACCGCAACGTCGCGGCGCTGCATACCTTCGGCAACAACTTTCCGCTAGTCTTCTTCACCGGCAACCTCGGCCTGCTCGCCGTCGTCTGGGTCGGCGGGCGCGAGGTGATCGGCGGGCAGCTGACGATCGGCGAGTTGGTCGCGTTCACCGCCTATCTCAACTTCCTGCTCTTCCCGATCATGACGATCGGCTTCCAGATGGCGACGATCTCGCGGGCGGGCGTGTCGGCGCTGCGCGTGTTCGACGTCCTCGACGAGCCGGACGATCTCGTCGAGCGGCCGGACGCGCGGGTGCTGCCGCCGATCCAGGGGCGGATCGAGTTTCGTGATGTCCACTTTCGCTACCCTGGCGCGGAGCAGGAGACCCTTGCCGGGATCGACCTGACGATCGAGCCGGGGCAGACGGCGGCGATCATCGGCACGACCGGTTCCGGCAAGAGCAGCCTCGTCAGCCTGATCTCGCGCTTTTACGACGTGTCATCCGGCGCGGTGCTGATCGACGGGCACGACGTCCGCGAGGTCACGCTCTCCAGCCTGCGCGGCCAGGTCGGGATCGTCATGCAGGAGACGTTGCTCTTCTCCGGCACGATCCGCGACAACATCGCCTACGGCCGGCCGGAGGCGACCGACGCCGAGGTCGTCGAGGCGGCACAGGCCGCGCAGGCGGAAGAGTTCATCGCGACGCTGCCCGACGGCTACGACACCGTCGTCGGCGAGCGCGGGCTGGGCCTCTCCGGCGGCCAGCGCCAGCGCATCGCGATCGCTCGCGCGCTGCTGGTGTACCCGCGCATCCTGATCCTCGACGACAGCACCTCGTCGGTCGACGCGCGGACCGAGGCGGCAATTCAGGAGGCGCTCGACCGGCTGATGCGCGAGGGCGGCCGCACCATCGTCGTCATTGCCCAGCGGATCAGCACCGTCCGCAACGCCGACGTCATCATCGTCCTCGACGCCGGCAAGGTCGTCGCCCAGGGCACGCATGACGAGCTGCTGGAGGAGAGCGCGATCTACAACGAGATCATCCAGTCGCAGCTCGTCGATGACCGGGCCGCGGCACCGGCCGCGGCGGGAGGGGACCGATGAGGCCGTCGCTCGAATCGTTCGCCGACCACGAGCAGGCGTCCGACCAGCGCGCGGTCGCCCGACGGCTGATCGGCGAGGCGCGGCCGTTCTGGCGTCAGTGGGCGCTGGTGTTGGCGTTGGTGCTGATGAGCGCAATTGCCGGGGCCGGCGCGCCGTGGCTGATCGGCCGGGCGGTGGACGACGCCATCCTGGCTGGCGATCGGCGCGAGCTGACCATATTGATGCTGCCGCTGCTGGGTCTCTACCTGATGAGCGCGCTGGCGATGCGTGGCCAGATCCGCGTCGTCGGCACAGTCGGGCAGACGCTGCTGGCCGGGCTGCGCGACCGGCTGTTCGGCCGCTTCCTGCGTGTCCCGCTGCGCTTCTTCGACCGCCAGCCGGTGGGAGACCTGATGAGCCGCGTCATCAACGACGTCGATACGCTCAACCAGTTCTTCTCGCAGGTCCTCTCGCAGACGCTCGGCTCAGTCTTCGCGCTGGCCGGGGTAATCGTCGCCATGCTGCTGCTGGACGTCCGGCTGGCGCTCGTCAGCCTCGCGATCGTCCCGGTCATGCTGCTGGTGACCTCCTACTTCGGGCGCCGGGCGCGCGTCGTCTACCGCCGGGCGCGTGAAACGACCGGCGACGTGACGGCGGGT
>DAOKZM010000497.1:0-2545 GCA_035325665.1 Thermomicrobiales bacterium
TGGCGCTCCTCCCGGATGGCACCCATCTCGCTCGCGCCAACATCAAGCCCCGCCTTCGCATGATCGTGCTCTACTACCTGGCGAACTCGCTCGGACGCGCGGTGGTCGGAACCGGCAACCGCAGCGAGCTGATGGTGGGCTACTTCACCAAGTACGGCGACTCCGGCGTGGACCTGTTGCCGCTGGCTGGCGTCTACAAGCACCAGGTCTTCGACATCGCGCGTGAGATCGGTGTGCCGCAGCAGATCATCGACCGGCCGCCCAGCGCCGGTCTCTGGGCAGGGCAGACGGACGAGTCCGAGATGGGCGTCACCTACGCCGACCTCGACCGGGTGCTGGAGGCGATGGCAACGGGGACGGACAGCGGCGTATCGCCCGATGTAGTGGCAAGGGTCGAGCGGATGGTCCGAGGGTCGGAGCACAAGCGCCGCCTACCACCAATGTTCTCGCTCGACGAGAGTTCATAGATGCCGACGCCGGATCATCGGTCGAGGCTGCGACGCGGCGTCGTGGCGGGACTCGCGGGCGGCGCGGCATTCGCGCTGGT
This sequence comes from Thermomicrobiales bacterium, assembly GCA_035325665.1. Classification (GTDB taxonomy): domain Bacteria; phylum Chloroflexota; class Chloroflexia; order Thermomicrobiales; family CFX8; genus JAMLIA01. The sequence goes on from DAOKZM010000497.1 coordinate 548, forward strand.
CATGTCCATCGACCAGCGGCTGAGCGACTGTCCGGCGGACGATTACCGAATGCTCGCCGATTTCGGCCCGTTCGCACGGTGGTGGCCATTGATCGGGCGCCTCGTCCACGCGGCGAACAGCGTCGCGGTCGGCATCACCTACGGCGCGATCGAGGACCGGCTCCGCGGTCCCGGTTGGCTGCGCGGACTCGCCTTCGCGATGGCCGAGAACGCGATCCTCTGGCCGATCATCATCCTGATCGACAGGGTGCATCCGGCGGTCAAGTCCGGTGCGGCGCCGCGGTACAACCAGCCGGCGCCGGCCGCACTCGAGGTCGTCCGCCATGCTGCCTACGGCATCGTTCTCGGAACGGTCTACGAGCGGCTCAGGTCAAGAACCTGACGCTCAGGCGCGCCCCTCGCGCATCGCGATGTTTACCTCGACCTTTTCCAGGCCGACCTCGCGAGGGAACCGGAGGCGTAGCGCGAGCAGCGCGATGCCGAGACTCTCTCCCTCCCGGGTCCGGAGCATCCCCTCCGGCATGCTCAGTCCCTTGAGCTCAAGGGCGAGCTCGTCGTAGACGGCCGCGCGTTGGTCGGGGTCGAGCACCATCGCTCTTGCACGCTCGTCGTCCACCCGATCGTAGAGCAGGGCGAGGCACGATCGCATCCAGCGGTAGGACGGTCTCTGGCTCATGGGGCGTCAATGCCGAGGCGTGCGACCGCCTCGTCTCCGTGGCCGGCGCGCTTGAGCGGCCCCACGACGTCGGCCTCCAGGTCCGGGATGGACGCCGCCAGGATGCGGGCGTGGCCAGCAATCGTCACCGGTGGCAAGTCAGCCGGCAGAACGACGCTCGCCCCGACGCCGATCTCCCGCCCGTCGATCGTCATCGCGCCATGAATGACGGTGAGCACGCGGCACGTCGCGCCGCCACCGGCCATCGTCATCGAGCCATCGAGCGTCCAACGCTCCAACAGGAAGTGGCGACAGGCGACCAGCACCTCGCGCCAGCCATTCAGCCGCAGCGGGGCGACGCGCCGCGCGCGCGACGCGGGGTCGGCCACCTCCAGCCCGCGCTTGAGGTGCAGCTCGCGCGGGCGACCCCAATCATAGAGTCGATAGGTGACATCGCTCGCCTGCTGGACTTCGTAGAGCAGTACCCCGGCGCCGATGGCGTGGACCGTCCCGGCCGGGACGAAGAAGACGTCGCCGGCCCGGACCGGCCCGCGGCCGATCCCTTCGCCGATGCTCTCACCATCAATCGCCCCAGACACGCCGGTAACGAGGCTGCCGCCCTCATCGCTCTCGAGGATCAGCCAGGCTTCAGTCTTTCCTCGCCTGCCCGGCGGGGCCAGCGCGTCGGACGGGTGAACCTGAATCGACAGATCCTGCTGGGCGTCGATCAGCTTAACCAGGAGCGGGAAATCGCCGAGCCGGCCGGCCGCAGCGGCCCCGCGCCGGCCGAGTAGTGCCAGCGGCATCTCGCGCGCCAGCACACCGAGCTCGATGCCATCGAACGGACCGCCATCGATGATCGCCGCGGCCCCGCTCTCGAGCGATTCGCCGATCGGCTCGTCGGGGAGCGCCTTGCCCTACGCGGGCCGCCGGCCGCCACCCCCAAGGCTTGGGATCGAGCGTCGGGCGCATCAGCAGCGGCGCCATGATCAGCTCGCCATTCCCCTGTCCCCATTGCCCTGACACTGCTGCTCCTCCGCGCCGCGTCGCGATCGAGACGGCCTGCGGTGATCTTGGCAGCGTTGGCTCGTCGGCGTCAACCACATTGTTCGATCTGGTCGGCTCTGATAGACCTTGAGGCATACAGAGCAACGCGCCAGACGCGTCAGACGCTGACGGGAGCGAGATAGTGAGCACGCTGAGAGTTCGAATCGACCCCGACCGGTGCGTCGGCTTCGGCCGCTGCGCAGTGCTAGCGCCGGGAATCATCACGATCGACGAGGATACAAATAAGGCCGTCTACGACGAAGGCGAAGGCGAGGACGCTGACCCCAAGCAGCTCT
>DAOKZM010000498.1:0-2527 GCA_035325665.1 Thermomicrobiales bacterium
TGTACTTCGACCACGACGACAAGCCCGCTGAGGAATGCGGCATCTTCGGCGTCTACGCGCCGGGAGCCGACGTGGCCCGCATGACGTTCTTCGGACTGTACGCGCTTCAGCATCGCGGGCAGGAGAGCGCCGGGATCGCGGTGTCGCATGCTGGCGAGGTGCGGCTTCGCAAGCGTCTTGGTCTGGTGGCAAACGCCTTCTCCGAGTCCGACCTCAAGCACCTGCCAGGCCAGATCGCGGTGGGCCACACCCGGTACTCGACCACTGGCTCGACGATGCCCGAGAACGCCGGCCCGATGGCCGCCGAGAGCAGCCTCGGGACGATCGTCGTCGCGCACAACGGCAATATCGTCAACGCCACCCAACTCCACGACGAGCTGGTCGCGGGTGGAGTCCGCTTGCAGACCTCGACCGACTCCGAGGTGATGACGCATCTCATCGCGCGGACGCCGGGCGTCACGATCCTGGACAAGCTGGCGGCCGCGCTGCCGCGTCTCGTCGGCGCCTACAGCCTGGCGATCCTCGCTCCAACGGGGCTCATCGCCGTCCGCGACCCGAACGGCATCCGCCCGCTTTGCCTCGGGCGGCTCGACGATGGCTGGGTCGTCGCGTCCGAGACGTGTGCGCTCGCGACGGTCGGCGCGCGCTTCGAGCGCGAGGTCGAGCCGGGCGAGATCGTCTCGATCGGCCCTGGCGGGATCGAATCGACGACGATCGACCAGCTTCGTCGCAACAAGCTCTGTGTGTTCGAGCTCATCTACTTCGCGCGGCCGGACTCGATGATGCAGGGTGAGCGTCTCTACCTCGTGCGCCAGCGGATGGGCGCCGAGCTGGCTCGGGAGCATCCGGTTGACGCCGACATCGTGCTGGGCATCCCCGACTCGGCGACACCGGCGGCGATCGGCTACGCCCGCGAGTCGGGCATCCCGTACTCCGAGGGACTGATCAAGAACCGCTACATCGGTCGCACATTCATCCAGCCCGACCAGCGACTGCGCGAGGTCGGCGTACATCTCAAGTTCAACGCGCTGCCAGAGGTCGTCGAAGGGAAGCGGGTCGTGCTGGTGGACGACACGATCGTGCGCGGGACGACGAGCCGACCGCTCGTTAACCTGATGCGCGACGCGGGCGCCAAGGAGGTGCATATGCGCGTCCACGCGCCGCCGGTGATGTGGCCGTGCTATCTCGGCGTCGACATGGCGACCCGTGAGGAGCTCATCGCCGCCAACCTGACGTTGCCCGAGATCACGCGCGAGATCAATGCTGATTCGCTCGGTTACCTCTCACTGGACGGGCTGTTTCGGGCGATCGGACAAGATAGCGGGCGCTTCTGCTCCGCATGCCTGACCGGGACCTACCCGGTCGAGGTAAACGGGATCGTCGGGAAGATGGCGCTCGAGCGGACGCTGTCGCGCAGTTGATCGAGGACGGGTCGAGATACCTGCCGGGGGCATGGTAGAGTGACTCGACGCGATATCGTCGTGTCGTGAATGGGGAGGGCGTGATGAAGAGGACGGCGCTTGCCGAGAAGCACGAGCAGCTCGGCGCGCGGATGGTCGATTTCGCCGGTTGGTACATGCCGGTCCAGTATTCGGGCATCATCGACGAGCACCGGACCGTCCGCACCGCCGCGGGGCTCTTCGACCTCGGTCACATGGGACAGGTCGAGGTCACGGGTCCCGACGCGATGGCCTTTCTGAACTTCATCGGCTCCAACGACATCAGCGGCCTCGAGCCGGGGCAGGCGATCTACTCGCTGATGCTCAATCCCAACGGCGGCGTGATCGACGACATCATCATCTACCGCCACCCGAGCGGCGAGGGCTACTTCGTCGTCATCAACGCCTCGAACACCGACAAGGACGTGGCCTGGCTGCGGGAACAGGCGAAGAAGCGCAACGACCTCGATATCAAGGTCGAGCACGTCTCCGAGAAGACCGGCATGATCGCGATTCAGGGGCCGAATGCCGCATCGATCGTCTCGAAGGTGTCGTCGGTGGACCTGAACGACATGGCGCCGTTTTCGATGCGTGAGACCCAGATCGCGGGCGTCGCGTGCCTGGCCGGTCGCACCGGCTATACCGGCGAGGATGGCTGGGAGTTCTACTTTCCGATCGAGCGATCGGCCGAGGTCTGGGACGGGCTGATGTCGGCCGGCCAGGACCAGGGGCTTCGCCCGATCGGTCTCGGAGCGCGCGACACCTTGCGCCTCGAAGCGCGCATGCCGCTCTACGGCAATGAGATGGACGACGAGATCAATCCGTACGACGCCGGTCTCGGCTGGGCGGTGAAGCTCGACCGCGACGACTTCGTCGGGCGCAATGCGCTGCTGGCCGCGCAAGAGAAGGGCATCCCCCGCCGCACGGTCGGGTTCAGGATGGTCGAACGGGGCGGAGTGCCGCGCTCGCACTACGAGGTGCAGGTCGATGGCAAGCCGGTCGGATTCGTGACCAGCGGGACTGCCTCGCCGACGCTCGGCGAGAACATCGGTCTTGCGATAATCGACAAGGCGTATGCCGGTGCTGGC
>DAOKZM010000499.1:0-2523 GCA_035325665.1 Thermomicrobiales bacterium
GGCGTCGGGATGGCCTCGTCGGCGGCGCTGCTGGTCGCGCTCGTCACCGCTATTGCGAAGCTCGCCGGCATGACGCTGGCGCGCTACGACATCGCGCTGATCGCTCAGCAGGCCGAGCACCGGATCGGCGCGCCGGTCGGGCTGCTCGACCAGGTTTCGTCGGTCGCCGGCGGGCTGCTGCGCTTCTCGAACCGGCGCGAGGAGATCCGCCGGCTGACGCCCCATCTTGGCGAGGCGGTCTTCGCGGTCGTCGACTCGGGCATCCGCCACGCCCTGCCGGGGTCGCGCTACGCGGTACGGGTCGCCGAATGCCGCGAGGCGGTCGGCATCCTGCGACACGCGGGCTACGAGGTTGAGGAGCTCGCCGGCCTGCCGCTCGCCGACCTGGAGTCCGCCGCGGCGCTCCTGCCGGACCCGCTCGACCGCCGCCTGCGGCACGTCGTCGAGGAGGTCGAGCCCGTCCGGCAGGCCGAGGCGGCGATCGAAGCTGGCGACACTGCCGCGCTCGGCCGGCTGATGGACGCCTCCGGCCGCTCGTCGGACGCGCTCTACGACATCAGCCATCCGGCCGTCGAGGCGATCGTCGCCGCGGCGCGGGAGGCGCCGGGAGTCTACGGCGCGCGGATGATGGGCGGCGGCGACGGCGGCGCGGCGATCGTCCTGGTTGAGCGTGACGCGGTCCCGGCGCTGGAGCGCGCGCTCGGCGACGGCGCGCTGACCATCTGCCGGATTGCCCGCGGCGCGACGGTCGTCAGCTGACGCCGGAACGATACGATTCGAATCGAGAAGGACAGAGAATGCCGGATAACACTCCCCGCGACGGGGCAACTGCCCGTCGCGTTATGGTCGCGATGGCCCACCCCGACGACGCCGAGTTCATCTGCGCCGGCACAGTTGCACGCTGGGCCAGCGAGGGGCAGGAGATCGTCTTCGTCCTCGGGACGAGCGGCGATAAAGGCAGCGACGACCCCGAGATGACCAGCGAGACGCTGGTCGCCACCCGCGAGGAGGAGCAGCGCGCTGCCTGCGCCGTCCTCGGCGTCGCGGAAGTCGTCTTCCTGCGCATGCGCGACGCCGAGCTCGTGCCGGACCTGGCTATGCGCCGGGAGCTCACCCGCGTCATCCGCCAGTACCGGCCGGACGTCATCATCTGCCAGGACCCGACCGCCCGCTGGGAGGGCTCCGGCTATCTCCAGCACCCCGACCACCTGGCAATGGGCGAGGCGACGCTGGCCGCCGTCTTCCCTTCTGCCCGCGACCGGCTGACTTTCCCCGAGCTGCTGGCTGAGGGACTGGAGCCGCACAAGGTCGGCGAGGTCTACATCGCCTCATCGCAGCACAACTGCGACCACTTCGTCGACATCAGCGCCCACCTGGAGACGAAGCTCGCCGCCCTGGCCGAGCACCACAGCCAGATGGGCGACTGGGACTTCCGGCCGATGCTGACCCGCTGGGCGCGCGACGTCGCCGCCGACGCGCGGTTCAAGTCGTTCCCCGGCGCCGAGGAGATGGAGTTCGCCGAGTCGTACAAGTACCTGAAGCTCGACTAGACGAGGGAGCAGGTCGCCGCGCGAGACTGCTCCCCACGACGACTCGCTGAGCTCAGGGGTTCTCGACCCCCGAGGTCCTTCCGATCAGATTCCCCGTGGTCGCATCGAAGATCAAGTAGGCGACAGTGTTGGGGATCGGAGGCCCAGAAGGCTTCACACCGGGTGGAAGACGTGGCTTCCACGTCCCCGTCAACGTGACGAGAGCGAGAAGTGCATCATCCGGCTTATAGACCGCATGGTTCACCTTGATCGCCACGTCACAGGCCGACATGAACTCGATCCGCTTAATGACTGGTGGCGGCGTGTCGCTGTCCCAGAAGTCTGGAGGATTCGCGGCCACATACGCCCGAAGATCGTCCTCGGTGAACGTCGGCTTGCCCTGCTCCGGCGTAAGCGATGGTCGGACCGCCTCCGAACCCATCACCTCCGAGCTGCCGAGTTCAACAAAGCCGCACAAGCCTTCAGGAGCACCTGGCGGTGTCGCTTCCGGCGAGGCGTTGGGCGCGATTACCGTGCTCTCCCCTGCAGCGCCCGGCTGCAATTCGGCGTCGGCAGTGCCACACGCCGCGGCAAGCGTAGTGATGACGATCGCCGTGAGTAAGGTGGCGACCCAGCGTCTCCGCAGACGAGGTTCCTTGCGCATGTTGGATCTCCTCATCCGCCCCCAAGCGTCAGCACGTGCAGGAAGCGTACCAGTCTCCGCCCGTCCAAACGGGCGTTGGAGGACCGGACGACCAGCCCGAGACGATCGGCCAGAGCTGCGACTTGCTGTCCCCGTCCCGGAACTGGTAGAAGTAGGTTGGCGTCGGGTTCCCACCGTAGAAGATGTAGCGATTGTTGGTCGTGTGGCTCGACACCATCGACCCACCATGCCGTCCTGTCAGCTCGGCGCCGATCTCGATCTGGTCCGGCCACATGTTGTTCGCCGCGCTGACGAGGCTGTAATCTGCACTCACCGCATCGATGAGGACAT
>DAOKZM010000500.1:0-2504 GCA_035325665.1 Thermomicrobiales bacterium
TCGCTGGCCAATTGGCGCAGCACCCAGCCCGCCTCGCGCTGGACAAACACGAGCGCGTCGTCGCGGCTTGCGCCGCGCGGCAGGACGACCTCCAGCCCGCTCTCGGGCAGCATCCGCAGCCGCATCCGTCGCGCGCGGTCGCTCGGCCGGATGGTCAGCGACACCGTGCGTCCGGCGAGCAGGACAGTCGCGCGCATGGCACGGGCATCACCCTTGCGAGACATGGCGCGCGACGCTCCGCTGGACGAACGACGAAAGGAAGCTCATGGGCGAACGGTACAACCCCGAGGACGAGCTCGCCAAGTTTCGCGACGACCTCCCCAGCCTGGAGTCGCTGCCGGGCGGCGCCGAGCTGAGCGGACTCCCCGACTTTCCGCTCTCGACCCACGACGGCCTCACCGCCGCCTGGAGCTGGATCAACGACCCGACGAACCAGGACGACCTGGAACCGGAGCAGGTCGAGCAGATCCGGCAGCGGATCGGCGACCTCGCCCGCCAGAAGGGTGTCGATCTCGGCAACGTCTGAGCCGCCAGGCTCAGTCCAGCGCGGCCAGGCCAGCCGCGACGACCGCGTCCCACTCGTCGAGCGACTCCGATCTCTCGGCGATGGCCCAACCGTGGCGCAGGACACCGGCCAGTAGCCCGAGCGCCACCTCGCGCTCCCAGCGCTCGCCATCCGATGGCAGGCGGCCCAGTCCCTCCCGCTCGGTACGATACGCCTCGACGCAGCCGGCGATACCCAGGTCTCCCACTGGCCACATCGCCGCGACAAACGCCCCGAGGTCGAGCGCTCCTGGCCCGCGCGTCACGGTTTCCCAATCATGAAAGATGACGGTATCGTCACCGAACGACAGCTCGGCCGGGGCAGGGTTGCCCTGGACGATGGTCGGCTGGCATTCACGCAACGCATCGACCAGCGGGGCCGGATTGGCCAGCAGCGGGCCGACGACCGCCCAGGCGTCGGGCAGCCGGGCGGCGAACGCGCGCCAGCCGGCACCGACTGGTGTGGCGACGGCCGGGCTGGGCCGGTTGCGGGCGAGCCACTGGCCGAGCGGCAGCAGCCCCAGCCCGCTCGTCAGCCGCGCCGGGAAGCCGGCGAACGCCGCGTGCAGCCGCGCCAGTGCAACCAGAACGAGGCGAGCCGCCTCCGCGTCGAGCGCGGCATCCCCGGCGCGCGGCAGGTCGAGGGCCAGCAGTAGATGGCTCCCGTCGGGGACCGTCACCACCTCGCTTGCGCCCGATGCGACCCCGGCCGGCAGCGACCGAAACAGGCCGCTGCGGACGATTCGCGCCGTCCGGTCTAGCTCGTCGGCGCGTTCCGCTCCGGCCGCCAGCGGCACGACGACGTAGCGCGTCACCACCCCGTTGTCGTCACGGACGGTCACGCGGGAGCTATCCCCATCAAGTCCACACTCGAACTTCGCGCCGGCGTGACGCGCGGCCAGTGCTGCTTCGAGTTTCGGGTCGATCACCGCTGCCGCCGATCCGTCGCGACGGGGCCAATGCGTCGCGCCGATTGTAGCCGCGCCGTGCGCGGCTTAGGCGGCGCGCCTGCGATCGAGCGCCCGCGCGACGAAGCGGCCGAGCCAGAGCGGCAGCAGCACGAGCGCCGCCATGAACAGCAGCGACTCGAAGAAGAAGCTGCCGGCGGTCTCGCCGGACTCGCGCATCGACTCGGGATCGACGACGGCTGCTATCGCGTTCACGACCCAAATGACCGCTAGTGTCCACAGCCACAGCGGCCAGAGCTGACGGGGCTGCAGCAGGTATCCGACAGCGAGCGCCACCGGGACGAATAGGAGAAGAGCCTCGCCAGCCAAGATCGCGCCGAGCCACGGCACGGTCAGCGCAACGATCGCCCAGGCGTTCTCCCTGAACCACTCGGCCAGACGATTCACGCGCACCGTACCACCCTCCATCCTTCGTCATCACGTCCGACAGAACGATGACCGGACCCGCGTTACAGGCACGACACTCGGGACCTTCAGGACGTTACAGAGCAGTGTCAACGAGTGCCCGTGCTCGTTCCCTGACCTGATTGCCATCGACATTACAGCAAGAATTACCTATCCGTTAGGTCGCGCGCGGCGGCATCGCTGATTCCGTGGTATGCTTCACCTGATATGCACTCAGGCGCAGACTGCCGCCGGAGGCGACGCACCAGCGGGGAGCGGCCGGACAACGCAAGCCGCATCCGCGTTAGGACCGCGACCACCTGACGCGCGAACCCCCGCGGGCGGTATTCCTGAAGATGGCACGGAGTTCCCTCGCCCGTGCCGACACGCCGACCGTCAGATATGCCAGAGTCCTGGCCGCGGAGGTGCAGATGACCGTTTCACGCCGACAACACAACGCGGAGATCACTGCGGAGGCGGCATCCGACGCGATCGAGGTATTGCCGGCGAAGGGCGCGGGGAAGCTCTCGATCGACCTGCGCGTCACAGCCACCGGGTCCCTGTTCCGCATCGCGCCCGCCCGCGATCCGCACGAGCCGCGTCTGTGGT